>NZ_LVCT01000055.1:0-11190 GCF_001647205.1 Rhodococcus sp. EPR-134 | reverse complement strand
CCGAGATAACGCCGGCGTCGGAGAAGGAGAAGTCGTCAACTCGGTACTCGGCCACTGCGTACGCGGCTACCACACCGCCGACCAGCGCGGACGCCACAGGACCGTAGAGCTGAGCGATTTGAACTGGGCTACGTTGCTGCATAATTCGTCGAATTCTTGCACAACTCGCCTATACGACTTATCGTCACATCGCCGTGCGGATCAATCCACACCGGTTCCCCGTCCCGAAGTCGAGGAACCAGCAGATGGCGTCCTCGACTCGGCCACTGAACGAAGTCGTAGCCGGCCAAATTTGTCTGAACTGCGTCGGCGACCCACACCGCAGCGTCCGCGAATGCAGTCTCCATCGACAGTGCGTTGAAGTAGCTGAATCCGCTGATGTCACGTGTGCCTTGCCAGCCGATCGTGACGTTGTAGTCGCTGTTGATCGAAAATTCCCAGATCAAACGGTCGACAACAACTTCAGGTCCGAATCGCAGGCAACGCAGATCTTGGGCAACACCTGCGAGGGCCTGTGCCCAAGACTCCGGTGGCGCGAAGCCGGGATCCTCGCCGGTATCGGAGTTGTTGGTGAACAGAGGAATACGCCAGGTCAAGCACTCCATGTTCCACAGTGGGGGTAGTGACATGCCGCATCCTTCCGGTTCGTGGGCCTGCACCCCAGCTTTTCAGCTGCACCCGGCTTTTCACCTGCACCTGGCTTTTCACCTGTACTCAGTCCATCACATGCACCCGGCCGTTCACAGGAAGCTCCCAGGGAACATACAGCGGGAATCCAGTGGCAGGGGAGAAGATGGTTCTCGTGACCGACAAGACCCCCGAAGCCCGCATCCTCGTTGTCGACGACGAACCCACCATCGTGGAGTTGCTCTCCGTGAGCCTCCGATTCCAGGGTTTCGAGGTGGCAACTGCTTCGAGCGGCGCCCAAGGCCTGGACGTCGCACGGACATTCCGTCCCGACGCGATCGTTCTCGACGTCATGATGCCCGGGATGGACGGCTTCGGTCTGCTTCGGCGCCTGCGCGCCGACGGCGTGGACGCGCCGGTCCTGTTTCTGACGGCGAAGGATTCGCTCGACGACAAGATCAGCGGCCTGACCCTCGGCGCGGACGACTACGTGACCAAGCCCTTCAGCCTCGAAGAAGTCGTGACGCGGTTGCGGGTCATCCTGCGCCGCGCCGGTCGCGGTGTCGCGCCGGAGCAGTCGCCGCGGGTGAAGTTCGCCGACATCGAACTCGACGACGACACCCGCGAGGTCTGGAAGAAGGGCGAGTTGGTTGCACTCTCGCCCACCGAGTTCACACTGCTCCGATACTTCATGGTCAACGCCGGGACGGTTCTCAGCAAACCGCGGATTCTCGACCACGTCTGGAATTACGACTTCGGTGGGGAGGTCGGAGTTGTCGAGTCCTACGTTTCCTACCTGCGGCGCAAGGTGGACACGGGGGAGACACCGCTGATTCACACATTGCGTGGGGTCGGCTACGTGATGCGTGAACCGCGGCAATGATCGCCGCCGCGGAAAACGATCAGCTTCCGAAGCGGGGTCGTTTCCGTCTCCATTCACTGCCGCTGCGCTTCACCCTGGTTGCGGCCTTGCTGGTGTTGGCCGCGCTGGGTCTGTTGGCGTCGGGTGTAGCGGTCACTTCTGCTCTCGAGAACTCACTGACCCAGCGAACCGACAAAACGCTGTACGAAGCGGTCGACGGTTGGGCAAAGCCGCACAGCAGAGACCTGCAACCGCCCAGTGATGTCGGCCCGGGCACCCGCCCACCCAGCCCCTTCTTCGTTCGGACCGTGACCCCGGACGGACGGGTGATCATCCTGAACGACAAGTCGACGACGACCGAACCCGACCTGTCGAAAGATTCCACCAACGGCCCGATCACCGTCGGATCGAGCGACGGTTCGGACGTGAACTGGCGGGTTCTCACGACGGTCCGCGACGGCACGACCACGACTATCGGTGTGCGACTGACGGATAACGAGCAGACCGTCGACGACTTGGTCGGCCTGCAACTCGGCATCGGCCTGGTTGTCCTGCTGATCCTCGGCGGCGCAGCGTATTTCGTGGTTCGTCGGAGCCTCCGTCCGCTTGTCGAGGTGGAGGAGACTGCCGCTGCCATTGCCGCCGGCGACCTTCATCGACGTGTTCCGGAGCGCGATGACCGCACCGAGGTCGGTCGACTGTCCGTGGCGCTCAACGGAATGCTCGCGCAGATTCAGCACGCATTTGCCGCGACCGAGGCTTCGGAGGAATCGGCCCGGCGTTCCGAGGAGAAGATGCGTAGGTTTGTCGGCGACGCGAGCCACGAGTTGCGCACACCCTTGACGACTATTCGTGGGTTCGCCGAGTTGTATCGCCAAGGCGCCATGACTGATACGGAAACGCTGATGAACCGGATCGAGGGCGAGGCGTCGAGGATGGGACTTCTGGTCGAAGATCTGCTCATGCTGGCAAGACTCGACGAACAGCGTCCACTCGAGAACAAGCCTGTGGATCTGCTTGCAGTTGCGGCGGATTCGGTACAGGCGGCACGAGCGATCGCACCGGATCGAACTGTCGAACTTCAGATGGCCGGCGGCCCAGGCCTGCCCGAAGTGCATGGTGACGAGGCCAGGCTGCGTCAGGTAGTTGCCAATCTGGTGGGCAACGCGATCAAACACACTCCGCCGGATGCGCAGGTCACCGTTCGTGTCGGTACGACCGAGAACTCCGCGGTGGTCGAGGTTTCGGATACCGGTCAGGGTTTGAGTGACGAGGATGCCGCGCGGATCTTCGAGCGTTTCTACCGCGCCGACACCTCTCGCACCCGTGAGACCGGGGGCGCCGGTCTCGGCCTGTCCATCGTTTCGGCTTTGGTTGCAGCGCACGACGGAACCGTCAGCGTCGAGACCTCCCTCGGGCAGGGGACGACGTTCCGCGTCGAATTGCCGCGTGACCCGAAGGACGACTGACGCCGGATTAACGCAACCGGTCCCCTCAGAAGTAGGTGTGCACCGTACCGACGACGCGGTAATCCGAATCGACCTCGGGAATCAGTGACCACTTGTCGAATGTGGTGCAGGGATGCGAGATTCCGCAACCGAGCAGATCGCCGACCTTCACGTCGAAGTCAGCCGGAACGTCGACGTACGCGTGCTGGTCGTTGAGTGCGGTGATCGTCAGCTCTCGTGCTGATCGGTTGGATCCGTCGCGTCGGCGCCACAGGACGATGGGAAAGCCTGCGTCGGAACCGACATCGCGGCGGCCGAAGCCCAGGATCACCCGTCCGGGTTCAGGTATGGAGAGCACTACACCCCAGACCTCTGCGGCTCCCTGCAGAGTTCGCGGACCGTCAGCCCACGGCGAAGTTTCGGCATAGAGACCGTGATCATGGGTGATATAGCAACCGCTGCGCAGCACGATGCGTACACCGTTGTCGAGTGCCCACCGTCCGGCCAGTTCGCGCACAACGAGATCGTGAAACGCACTGCCGCCGAAAGTGACCAGTGGCTGGGGAGCCTTCGCGGAGTTGTTCTCGAACAGGTTCTCGGCCACACAGATTTCCGTGAAAACCCGCGCGGATTTGAGATACGAATCGACGGAGATACGGCGGGCTGCTACCGAGGCTCCGGGCATCATGCCCTCGAACCCCTCGACTCCGGTGAGTATCAACGAAGGTGCCTGCGATGCTGCGCGTGCGACGTCGAGTGCTTGCTCGACAGTGCGAGCGCCCGCGCGTCCGCTGTCGTAGCCGAGTTCGACGAGAACCCGGATACGGCTGGCCGGTGAGACTTTCGCGATCAACTGTTCCATCAGGCGGACGCTCTCGACCGAGTCCACGAGGGTGGTGACGAAGAAATCGGGGTCGGTGGCCTGGGCGTCGCAGATCCACCGAATACCGGCGGGATCGAGAACCTGGCTGGCGATGATGATGGTGTCCACACCGAACTCATGCAGAATGCGTGCCTGCGCAACGGTTGCCGCCGTCATCGCCCAAGCCCCGGCGTCGAGTTGCCGTCGAACCAGTTCGGGGCTCATCGTGGTCTTCGCGTGAGGCGCCAGATCCACATCGTGGTCGGAGCAGAACTGCGCCATGAGGTCGACATTGTGCGCGATCGCTGCACGGTTGAGTGTCATCACGGGTAGCAGGAGGTTGCCGTCGAGTGCCGAGATCCCCAGCGGCTCGAGGTCGGAACCGTCGCGACCTTCGAGGTCGGTGCCGAAGGCCTTGTGCTGCCAACCGATCGGGGGGTTCGCGAAATCCGTCATGGCATCGATTGTGCCGTTGATTGCAGACGATGTGTTCATGTGTGGTGACTTTCTGTCAGAACTATGCAGGTCAGAATGAGATCCGGCTACGAGCGGCGTACCGGGCGACCAGGCAACGCGTCCTGGACCACGACACCGTCTTCGACGACGGGTACTCCGCCGACCAGCACGCGGCTGATACCGGTGGAGGGGCGGGTGCCGTCGATGTACGTGGCGTTGTCGGTGATTCGCTCGGGGTCGAAAACGAGGATGTCCGCGTCGCTACCGGGGCTGATCCGGCCTTTCGTCGCCATCGAGGGAACCGACTCCTCCAGAATCTGCGCAGGGATCAACGAGCAGCGCGCGATGATCTCCGACAGCGACAGCAGCCGACGCTCGCGGTACAGCGTACGAATCGCACGTGCATAGGTGCCTGCGCCGCGGGGGTGGCCGAGTGCCTTCTCCGGCAGTGGCCACTGCAATGAGTCGGCAGGCGAACGGCCGGGCCAGGTCAGTGGCATCGCGTCGCTCGCGATGGCGGCGCGATCGAAAGTCATCGCCCGTTCGAGGAATTCGCGCTGCACGGTGTCGTTCTCGTCGAGGAACTCCACCAGCACCAACCCACCGGGGTCGGTGGCCCGAAGATGTTCCAGCTGCTTGCGGTCCGCGATACGTTCACCGGTGGGTACGAATGTCAGCGACCGTGGTGTCAGATTCATCAGGTGCAGCTTGTCGGGATCGAGAAACGCAGCTCCGACGGCCGTCGACCCGGAACCGTACGGATACGCCTCCGTCGTGACGCGCGATCCGGCTGCCTGAACCTGTGCCACCACCGACAGCGCGTGGTCGACGTGCATTCCCGAGGTGCTGTTGACGTGGCAGTAGTGCATGTGTGCGCCGGTTTCAGCTGCTGCACGGGCGATTTCGACGGCACCATCCACCGGGCTCGACGGATCGGCCGAGATGAGCGGGCGCGCATGGGTATAGGTGGGAACACCGGCTCGGGCCGCGAGATCCGCCACCTGTAGGTACTCCACCGGATCGGATTTCGGCGCGTACCCGACCACCACGCCGATGCCGAGAGCGCCTGCGGCCAGATCGTTTTCGAGGAGTTCGAGAATGTGGGCGCGCTGAGAGGCGGTGGGCTCGCCCTGCCAGCTCGGGGAACCGAGATGGTGCAGGAGCGTTCTGATGTCGCCGTCGGGATCGGCCCCTGAGAGTTCGATCATTCGGGCGTGCGCCCACGACGTCGCGTAGCCGTAGTTGATCGGGCGGCCCTCGGCGCCGGCCCGGGCATATGCCTTTGCAACAGGAATGACGCCGGCTTCCAGTTCGAGGGCCGTCGTGACTCCGTCCAATGCCTGAAGTCGCTGCTCGGCGATTTCCTGTCCGTGGCTGTGCAGGTCGATGAATCCGGGGCAGATGACCTGACCGGTCACGTCGATCGTCTGCCGGGCTTCGATCGCGTCGCGACCCCACGCCGAGACCTTGCCGTCGGTGATCGCGATGCCCCGAACCTCGTCGGTCCCCGATGCGGGATCGACGACGCGGCCGCCGGTGAACACGATGTCGTGGACCTGCATCAGCGCTGCACTCCTGTCGTTGGTCGAACCGCCTGGCCCGGCGAATGTCCCGATGGTTTCACGGCTCGGGTATCGGATTCTGGTGTGAACGTCCCAAATGGAGGCCGACTCACCGTTCGAGCGGACAAGAAACGGATGCGCTCGAGTGTGAAGGTGAAAGCGAAGTTATCAATTCAGCCGATTGAGATCGATGGAGGACAGGAATGCACGTCTATATTTCGGTGGACATGGAGGGTATCGCGGGTATCGCGACGCTCGATCAGACGATCCGCGGCGGTGGCGGCTACCACCGTGCGCAGATGCTCATGACCGCCGAGACCAATGCCGCGATCGCCGGTGCGTTCGACGCCGGTGCGACGAGCGTCCTGGTCAACGACAGCCACGGAACGATGGACAATCTGCTTCACGCCGACCTGGATCCACGGGCGCGTCTGATCTTCGGAACACCGAAGATGCAGTGCATGGCGGAGGGACTGACGTCCGATCACGACGTCGCTCTGTTTGTCGGCTATCACGCACCAGCCGGTGGGCCCGGCGTCCTGGCGCACACGTTCTCGAGCTTGTTCGCCGACGTCCGCCTCGACGGCAAGTCCGTCTCGGAGACCGACGTCAACACCCTCTACGCTGCCACCCAGGGCGTTCCCGTCGGCCTGGTGACGGGTGACGACATCATCTGCGGCTTGGTCGACGCGGCCTCGCCGACAACCGAGACCGTCGAGGTCAAGAAGGCACATGGATGGTCGGCAACCAATTCGCTGCCGCCGTCGCTGGCGTGCGAGCAGATCCGAGCAGGAGCCGAGCGCGCAGTGCGTAAGGCCGACACACTGAAGCCGGTCGAGCTGCGTGACGAATGGACCCTCGAGATCGTTCACCCCACCACCACGGGAGCTGAACTCGCCGAGGCTGTTCCCGGCTCGCGACGGATTTCGGATCGTACGATTTCGCACACACTCGGCAGCGTCGACGACATTCTCGGTCTGATCACTGTCAATGCCCGGCTTGCAGCCGCAGGCGTCTCGACGATCGTGGCAGTCGCCAATCGCACGTAGTGAAGTAGCGACTCCATCGCGAAATGCCGCCGACGCCGTGTGCGCCGGCGGCATTTGTCATCTCTTGGGGCAGAACATGTTCCGACCGACCAAACGTTGCTTCGGCTATTGGTGAAACGGACCAATGCGGTAGACGTGTTCGCTGTCACACTTCATCAGTCTTTTCAATGTTCCAGTCCATACGGCACAAGACAATTCGGGAGGCTTGATGAAGGCGGAACGCGTCACAGTGGAAGGACCGTCGCGGGCGAGCGACGGTCCGGTTCGAAATATGATGGACAACAGGTCGATTCGTCGTACGACCACCGTTACGGTGGGGCTGCTCAGTACCATCTGGTTGATCGACATGGTGGATCGCGTCATGATCGGGCTTGCGCTTCCGATGATCGGCGACGAATTCTCGCTCAGCAGTACGCAGTTGGGTGGCGTGGTCTCGGTATTCGCGATCTTCTACATGCTCGGGCAGGTCCCCGGCGGAATGTTGGCCGACCGCTTCGGACCCAGGCCCCTGTTGATCGTTGCTTTGATCCTGTGGTCGGTGTTCACAGCGTTGACAGGGTTCGCGTGGGGTCTCGTCTCGCTGATGGTCATGCGTGCGATGTTCGGCATCAGCCAGGGGCTCTTTCCAGCGGCGTCGTTCAAGGCTTTGGCTGAGCGGACGCGTCCGAAAACCAGGGCGACCGCGATGGGTTTCATGCTCGGCGCCAACAACCTCGGCCCCGGCATCGCACCGCTGATCATCGCGCCGGTCCTCATGGCCGTGGGGTGGCGTGACGCGTTCTGGCTGGTGGCGATCGTCGGCGCAGTGATCGGCACGGTGGTGTGGTTGGTGCTGCCCGCACCGCTGGACACGGAAATCTCGGAAGATCCCGAGGCAGCCTTGCAACCTCTGGCGAGCGAGCACTCTCGCGCCGCGGTGTTCAAGTCCGCGTCGGTGTGGAAGTTCGCGATTCTGTTCTGCCTGGCCAACATGTCCGCGTACGGGCTGATGACCTGGGTGCCGAGTTATCTGCTCAACGACAAGGGACTCTCGCTGATCGACACGGGAATCTTTGCCGCAATCCCCTTCATCGTCACGGCGCTGGCCACGATTGTGGGCGGGCGGTTGGTGGACAAGTACTTCCACGACCGGGCCAGGATCCTTCTGGTTCCGTGTATGGCCACGTCGGCAGTCCTTTTGTTCCTGATGACCACCGCTGACACCGTCGCGATGTTCACGTTCTACGAGACGTTGGCTCTAGGCATCAGCGGTCTGTGTTCGATGTCGATCTTCGCGATGCCGTTGCGGGCACTTCCGGCCGAATTCCTCGGTTCCGGAATGGGTTTGATCAACGGTTGTGGTCAGTTCGCCGGTTTCATCACCCCGCTCGTGATGGGATGGATGGTGGACCAGTTCTCGTACATGGCTGCATTCGGAGTCCTGGTCGGAGCGACGAGCGCTGCCGCATTGGTGGCCATGATCGTTCCGCAGACCCCGGCGAAATTCTGACAAGGAGACCGAAGATGTCGGCAACGGACGGCACACGAAAGATCGAAGACGACGTCGTCACCGATTTTTCCGGGAAGATGAGTTACGGGGCCTACCTCGGACTCGATACCCTCCTGGATTCGCAGCACCCGGTGAGCGAGCCGGAACACCACGACGAACTCTTGTTCATCATTCAGCACCAGACCAGCGAGTTGTGGCTCAAGCTGTTTCTCCATGAGATTCGGGCGGCCAGAGCAGCGATCGCTGCCGACGACATTCGGGTTGCGTTCAAGCGGATCGCACGTGTCAAACACATTCAGGCCACCTTGACCGAGCAGTGGTCGGTGTTGGCGACACTGACGCCGGCGGAGTATGCGGAGTTCAGGGGCGTTCTCGGCAACTCATCGGGGTTCCAGTCGTACCAGTACCGCGCCGTGGAATTCGTGCTCGGAAACAAGAACGCGGGCATGCTGAAGGTGTTCGAATCGGATCCGTCCGCCCATCGATTGTTGGAGACCCTGCTCGGGGAGCCGACACTGTACGACGAGTTCTGGCGGTACCTGTCCAGGCAGGGGTACGACGTTCCGGCGTCGGCTCTCGAACGAGACGTCAGCGCGCCCTACGTGCGAAACGACGAACTGATTCCGCTGGTCAAAGCAATCTACGAGAACGTCGAACAGCACTGGACGGCGTACGAGGCGTTCGAGGAGTTGGTCGACCTCGAGGAGAGCTTTCAGCTGTGGCGGTTCCGGCACCTTCGGACCGTGCTGCGGGTGATCGGCATGAAGAAGGGGACCGGCGGTTCGAGTGGTGGTGCCGGCTTCCTGCAACGTGCGCTGGAGTTGAGCTTCTTTCCCGAGCTGTTTGCCGCCCGAACAGAGATCGGTACCTGACACACCTGCTTGATGACACCCAGCTGTTCGTGACACACGACGAATCCGAGCCCGAAGGACAGGAGTCTTGGACAAGATCCGACAGGGTCGCTTCGACCAAGCTTGACTGCGAAGTTGCAAGTCGGTGACAGGAGAGCGTCGGAGTGGACAAGAAATCAATGGTGGCAGACCTGGCGGCGTTGGTAACCGCCGAGTCGCCCAGTTCCGATCTCGGCGCAGTCGATGCATGTGCGGACGTGGTGGCCGAAATCGGCGAACGCCACCTCGGAAGCACCCCCGAACGTATCCGCATCGACGGGCGCCAGCACTTGCGTTGGTCGTTCGGCGCGGAGCCGAAGGTGATGCTCCTGGGCCATTTCGACACCGTCTGGCCGCTCGGAACGCTCGCGGAGTTGCCCTGGTCTGTCACCGACAACATCGCCACCGGACCCGGAGTCTTCGACATGAAGGCCGGCATCGTCCAGCTCTTCCACGCGCTCGCATCGCTTCCGTCGCTCGACGGGGTGGTCGTGCTCCTCAATTCCGACGAGGAAATCGGCTCCCCGACCTCGCGCGCACTGATCGAGGAGCAAGCACGTCAGGTCGACGCGGTGCTGGTCCTCGAAGCCGCAGCCGACGGCGCAGTGAAGACCGCGCGCAAGGGTATGTCGCTGTACTGCGTCGACATCGAGGGACGCGCTGCACACGCCGGACTGGAACCGGAACGAGGTGTGAACGCTGTAGTGGAGCTCGCACACCAGATTCAGGCCGTGGTGGAGCTCGCGGACCCGGCGGCGGGAACGTCGGTGGTTCCGTCCGTGATCAGTGGCGGCACGACCACCAATACCGTTGCAGCGCAAGCGCAACTGTGGTGTGACGTTCGAATGTGGTCCGCGAAGGAACAGGAACGCATCGACCGTTCGATCCGTGCACTGACACCGGCGCTGGCCGAAAGCCGAATTTCGGTATCCGGAGGACCCAACCGTGGGCCACTGGAATCAGCGTCTTCGGAGAAGCTGTACTTTCTCGCTCACCAGGTCAGCAGTGAGAGCGGGTTGGGAATGCTTCGCGACTGCGCAGTCGGCGGTGCGTCGGACGGAAATTTCACCGCTGCAGTCGGAACTCCCACGTTGGACGGCCTCGGTGCCGTCGGCGGTGGTGCCCACGCAGCGACAGAACACGTAGAGATAGATCAGATGATCCCGCGCGCCACCTTGTTGGCCGGTCTGGTGACTCGAATCCTGGAGGGAGGACTGTGACGATGACGTCGCCGAACAATGTCCAACGCAAGACCGTTCAACCATTCGGAGGTGTATCGCCTTCACGGATGCGGCAGGCAATCAGCCAGGCCGAGCAGGCCGCTCTGCTTGCATGTGTGACTATCGAAACCGTCACCGGGCATGCCGAGTTGGAACAGGTATTCGGTCTGTTCGAGAAGGTATGGCAGCCGGAGAGCGGTAACCCTCCCGTCCATCGGGACATGATGAAGGCGCTCGCACACTCCGGTAACTACGTCGCCGGCGCGTTTCGTGGCGGGGATCTGATCGGCGGCTCGGTTGCATTCTTCGAGGAACCGCAACACCGTTCGTTGCATTCGCACATCACGGGGATCCTCCCGAACGTGCAGAACGGGCACATCGGCCTCGCGTTGAAACTGTTCCAGCGTGCGTGGGCACTGGAACGGGGAATTCTCCACGTGCGGTGGACTTTCGACCCGCTCGTCGCACGCAATGCCTACTTCAACGTCTCGAAACTCGGTGCGTTCCCGATCCAGTATCTGCCGCGTTTCTACGCGCCGATGAACGACAGCCTCAACGGCGGCGCAGACAGCGACCGGTTGTTGATCGACTGGGAAATCGGTAGTAGCAAGGTTGCCGACGTCGTCGCCGGTTCGGGAGAAGTCCCGACTCCCGAGTCCTTGGGGGCGAGCGAACTGCTGTCCGTCTCCGAAGCCGGCCTGCCCGTGTTGAAGTCGACCAAGAAT
>NZ_LVCT01000054.1:0-1290 GCF_001647205.1 Rhodococcus sp. EPR-134 | reverse complement strand
CTCGGTGGTGTGCTCGCCGAGAACGGAGTGGTTCTCGCAGTTACCAGAACCGGAAAGTACGTGCTGGACCGTGCGCCGGGAACACAGGCAGGCAGGACAACAGCGGAGGTTACATCGTGAAGATCGAAGGAGTTGAATTACGCCGGGCGGCAATGCCGTTGAAAGCGCCGTTCCGTACCTCGTTCGGCACCGAGACCACCAAGGACGTGTTGTTCGTCAAGGTCGTCACCTCGGAGTCGGAGGGCTGGGGCGAGTGCGTGGCGATGTCCGAGCCTCGCTACTGCTCCGAATACACGGACGGCGCCGCCGAAGTCCTTCGTAAGTTCCTGATTCCGTCTCTGGGTGAACTCACCGATCCCGACGTGCACGCACTGAGCGCGACGATGGAACAGTTCGCCGGGCACCCCATGGCCAAAGCGGCATTGGAAACCGCATTTCTCGACGCCGAGTTACGGGCTGCCGGGACGAGCATGTCTTCGTACCTGGGTGCAGTAGTCGATCGCGTACCCGCGGGTGTCTCGGTGGGTATCAAGAATTCGATCGATGAGCTGCTAGAGGAGGTAGGCGGGTTCCTCGATGCCGGATACCTGCGCATCAAACTGAAGATCGAACCGGGCTGGGACATCGAGCCGGTTCGCGCAGTCCGCGAGAGGTTCGGCGACGACGTACTCCTCCAGGTCGACGCGAACACCGCGTACACCCTGGCTGACGCCCGCCATCTCCAGCGGCTCGACGACTTCGACCTCCTGCTGATCGAGCAGCCGCTTCCCGAAGAGGAACTGCGTGGCCACGCCAGGCTGGCCGAGATGATGCGGACGCCGGTCTGCCTCGACGAGTCGATCACCTCCGCGAAGGTCACCGCCGACGCGCTGGCAATCGGTGCGTGCAGCGTGGTGAACATCAAACCGGGACGTGTGGGCGGTTATCTGGAATCGCGTCGTATCCACGACGTCTGCAAGGCCAACGGAATTGCCGTGTGGTGCGGCGGAATGCTCGAGACCGGAATCGGCAGGGCCGCCAACGTCGCGCTTGCCGCGCTCCCCGGATTTGCCCTACCAGGCGATACATCGGCTTCCGACCGGTACTTCGCCGAAGACATCACCGAGCCGTTCGTACTCGACAACGGTTACGTGAAGGTTCCGGAAGGACCGGGTATCGGCGTCGAACCGATCCCCGACCTGCTCGAAGCAATTACCACGTCGGTCGAATGGATCGGCATGGATCGGCTTTGACGAATCACTATGACACACTTCGTTCACCGGACGAAGGAGTGATAGACGTGGGCACCGT
>NZ_LVCT01000053.1:0-13744 GCF_001647205.1 Rhodococcus sp. EPR-134 | reverse complement strand
CGGTGGTCATTCACGACCCCGACGACGACTCACCCTCGACACCGGACTCCATGGTGCTGCTCGTCGGCGTCACCGGAGGCGAACGTATCGCGGAGTCCGTGGCCGGCCTGGCCGAGCGCGGAGTACGCGTGGTGGTCGCGCGAGTGACCGCCGAGGTCAGCGATGCGGACCGCGAATCCGTCATCGCCTCGGGCGTCGTGCTGTTGGCCTTGGCGCGAGGAGTCTCGTGGGTTCAGCTGACAAGCCTGCTTCATTCGGTGCTCTCGGCCCGAAACGAAGTCGGGCACATCCACTCACGCGGAGGCGGCCCGGCCGGCGATCTGTTCGCCTTCGCCAACGCTGTCAGCGCACTTCTCGATGCGCCGATCACGATCGAGGACCGAAGCTCACGGGTCATCGCCTTCTCCGGCCGCCAGGAAGAAGGAGACGGTCCACGTATCGCGACCGTGCTGGAGCGGCAAGTTCCTGACCAGTACATTCGAGTGCTCGAAGAGGCCGGGGTCTTCGACCGGCTCTATCGCAGCGACGATCCGGTGTGGGTCTCGGCCGAGACCCTCGGTACCAAAATGGGTCGTATCGCCGTGTCCATCAGAGCTGGCGACGAGTTCCTCGGCTCCATGTGGGTGGCAACCGGTGAGCCGATGTCCGACGACCGTATGCGTGCGTTGCGCGATTCTGCCGGGTTGATCGCGCTGCAGATGTTGCGGTTGCGCGGCGGCGCCGACGCCGAGCGCCGACTGCGTGCAGACCTGATCGCAACCCTTCTCGACGGTGGGTCAGGTGCGGTCGACGCGATGAATCGCCTCGGTCTCGGGACCGGCCCCGCACTCGTGATGGCTTTGGGTCGTAGGTCTTTCGAGGGATCGTCGAAGCCGGACGATGCCGCCCACGTGGTGCGACTGACCGACGCTCTGGCCATGCACCTCGGCGCCGTCCACTCGCAGTCGGCGGCAGCCTTGGTCAACGGAACCGGCTACGCGGTGCTGTCTGTACGAGGGCATTCCCCGGCCGAAGCCGAGTTGCAGGCATTCCGTGTGGCCTCGGACTTCCTGGACCGCACCGGAGCGTCCGGCGACACGATCATCGGGATCGGCCGGGTCGTGACCAGACCGGCGCAGCTGAGCCGATCGAAGCGCGACGCCGAACATGCCCTCGAAGTGTTGTTGGCGGGACGAGCGTCGGGCAGCGTCGCCACCTTCAGTAGCGTCCACGTCGATGCCATCCTGTTGGAGATCGCGTCGGAAGCTGCAGCCGAAGGGTTCTCGGACCTCGGACCGATCGAGGCGATCGCCAGCCACGACGCCGCTCATGCGACCTCGTTCGTGGACACTCTCGATGCGTGGCTCAACGCGTTCGGTGATGTCGGTGACGCCGCGGCGTCATTGCACGTGCACCCCAACACCTTTCGGTATCGCCTCAGCAAGTTGAAGGGTATGGCCGCGTTGGATCTCGACGACCCCAACGTCCGCTTCCGGTTGATGGTGCATCTTCGTCTGCGCGGTCCACGCTAGCTCGAAAGCCAAAAAATGCGGGTCGCACTGATTTCTCAGCGCGACCCGCATTCTTTGTCAGTGGGTTCAGATCAGCTGTTGTTGCGAAGTGCTTCGACAGCGATGCGGCCGACGGTTCCGATGGAGGCGTCGATCTTCGGGGCGCGGTGGGTGAGCTCGTGGGACTTGGTGAAGACACCGACGGCGTAACGCTTGCCGTCCGGGTACGCCACGACGCCGGCTTCGTTTCGTACCAGTCCCAGCGTTCCGGTCTTGGCGGCGACAGTGACCTCGTCGGGGAAACCGGACGAAAGGCGGTGCGGCCAGACCTGCTTGCTCATGATGGTTCGGACCTCTTCACAAGCCGATGCGGGGCCGGCTTCATCCCTCCAGATTGCAGCCAGCAACATTGTGATCTCACGAGGAGTACTGGAATTGGAGCGGGCGGGATCCATGACGGAAATTGTCCGAAGAATTTCGATGGGGGGCATTTCCAGCAAGGTGCCCTTGTCGACGCCGAGGTCGTCGTAGACCGTCTTGAAGAGGCCTCGGCAGTCACGGACCAAGTTGGTCTTCTCCAAACCGAGCCCGCGCAGCGTTGCGACGATGTTGTCGAGTCCGAGACGCTCGTACAAGAAATCCGTGGCGGCGTTGTCGCTGAAGCTCATCATGAGCAGAGCGAGGTCTCGCCAGCTTGCAGTCACGTCGTCGGCGCAGCCGCCGATACCGATGCCGCCGGAGCGGAACTCGGCGGTCACCGTGGCGTGCTCGGTCGGATCAAGGGTGCCTGCCGCTACTTCACGGGCGTACTGAAGCACAACAGGAATCTTGAAAACGGAGGCGAGGATGACACCTTCGTCCGCGCCGTAGCCGAACTCTTCGCCGGAATCGATGTCGCGTGCGTGGACGTAGGCATCGGTCTTCGCTTCGGCGAGTACAGCAGCGATCTCCTGCTGTGCGCTCTCAACGTACGTGGCGGTTTCGGTCATTCGAGAAGCCCTTTCGTCGGTATCCATGTATCTGGGTTATTCGTGGATCTGACGATAGTGAGTCGACGACGGGGGGTCTTGTACGAATCGACGAAGGTTGGCGCACGGTTCGGTGCTGTTGCGCCGAATCATCCGGGCGTCGGGGTGTTCTCCGGATCAGGACGCATAAGTTTCGAGGCGACATCCGACCAGTTCGGCGACGGCGCTGCGTCGCTTGTCGGAGACCACGCCTGCCAACAGGAGGGTGAACAATTCGTCGATACGGTCGTTCAAATCGCTTCGTCTGGTGAGCACGTTCGAAACCAGTTGAACGCCGGTGAATGCCGAGATCACCACGCGACCCACCGATTCCGGCTCCACATCGTCGCGGATGTCGCCTTCGAGCTTCGCGGCCTCGGCCAGTTTTCGAAGCTCGCGGATCCACGCGACGTACGGGCCTTGCGAACCGTCGGCAGAGGCCAACTCGAGGGTAAGTCGGATTCCCGCACGAACAATAGGCTCTGCGACGAGTTGGCGGCCCATCTCGTGGCACACCATGACGAGCTGTTCCAGTGCCGGTGCGCCTGTGGCTGCAACTGCGGTGAAGGCACTGATCGAGATCTGGTGCTGTTCTTCGATCACCGCCTGAGCCAGTTCGTCTTTGGACGAGAAGTGAAAATAGACCGCGCCCTTGGTCATCTGCGCCGCGGACACGATGTCATTCATGCTCGTGCTGCCGTACCCCGTGACTTCGAACCGATCAGCAGCACCTTGAAGAATCTGTCGGCGACTGATCTTGGCACGTTCCTGCATTGCTCCCTTGTCCTCCGACTGTTAACACGTGAACCAGTTTTAGGGCCCTAGGTCCCGGACCAGCGACCCACGGTAGCAGCGAATCTCGTGCTCGCGCGACAGCGCGAAACGGACTGTTCGGTGTGCAATCGCAGGTCACGGTCGGTAGGAGCGACAAATGCGACCGCCGCAACCTCCGTTGGAGGCTGCGGCGGGGAGTCCAGTTATCGGCCAGCGAAATTCGGTCGAAGGTATGCGATCAACGAGTCGAGACAGTTGCCTCGAAGCCGAGGTCGCGTAGCGCCGACTTGAGCTTGGTCTGTGCCTCGTCGAGAGATTCGGGTGACGGCGAGGTGTCGGCGCCACTGATGTCGAAGTTCCCCATGTCGTATGCGGGGAAAACATGAACGTGAAGATGCGGAACTTCCAGACCTGCGATGAGGAGACCCGACCGAGGCGCGTCGAACGCCTTCCGCACGGCTTGGCCGAGGTTGCGGGCAACAGCGGTGACCTTGGCAAAGAGTTCAGGATCCACGTCCTGCCACTGATCGACCTCGGCTCGCGGAACCACAAGCACGTGGCCCTGCGTTACCGGCGCGATGGTCAAGAACGCGACGACGTCCTCGTCCTCCCACACGAAACGTCCTGGTAGATCCCCGTTGATGATGGCACTGAAGACTGAAGGCATACCCCGAGATTAGCCCGCGTCCGGTTGCCAGGAAACTCCCAGGCTGGACGCAGGTTCGTCGGAGCCGGCCCGACAAATCTAGGACGCATGACGACAGAAGCCATGCAGACCGCGGGCAGCACGGACGCAGAGGAGGTCTCCGCGACGACTGTAGTGCTGGACGTGGTCGTCCCGGTATACAACGAAGAGGCAGGCCTCGAGGCGTGCGTGCGGCGCCTGCGCCGGCATTTACGCACGCAGGTGCCATTCTCTGCACGAATTACCATCGCGGACAACGCCAGTGTCGACGGCACGTTGGCACTCGCCCGTTCCCTCGCCGAAGAATTCGACGACGTCCGGGTCGTCCACCTGGATGCGAAGGGTCGTGGTCGAGCACTGCGGCAGGTATGGAGCGACTCCGATGCCGACGTGGTCGCGTACATGGACGTCGACCTCTCGACCGACCTCAACGCCCTGATGCCGTTGATTGCTCCGTTGCTCTCCGGACACTCGGACATCGCCATCGGTTCCCGGCTGGCACGATCGTCCCGCGTGGTGCGCGGCCCCAAGCGTGAGTTCATCTCACGTAGCTACAACCTCATCCTCCGAAGCGCACTGCATGCTCGCTTCTCCGACGCCCAGTGCGGATTCAAAGCCATGCGCGTCGATGTTGCACGGCAACTACTTCCGCTGGTGGAGGACACCGGGTGGTTCTTCGATACCGAATTGCTGGTGCTGGCCGAGCGAGCGGGCATGCGGATTCACGAGGTCCCTGTCGACTGGGTGGACGACCCGGACAGCCGGGTGGACATCATTGCCACGGCAGTTGCCGACCTCAAAGGTGTGGTCCGTGTCGGGCGAGCACTGTCTACTGGTTCCCTTCCATTGGCCGAGCTCAGGGCTAGTTTCGGACGTGAACCGTTGGTTCCCGGAGTTCCACGAGGAATGGTCGGGCAGCTCTCACGCTTTGCCGTGGTGGGAGTCATTTCGACGCTCGCGTACGCGCTGCTCTACCTCGCTCTGCACTCGATCATGGGTGCGCAGTGGGCCAACGCCGTCGCATTGCTGGTGACCGCGGTATTCAACACCGCCGCCAACCGGGCCTTCACCTTCGGGATCCGAGGGTCGGAAGGATCCGCTCGTCACCAGATGCAGGGCCTGCTCGTGTTCGGGTTCGGTCTACTGCTCACCAGCGGATCGTTGTTCGTGCTCGACGTCATGGCGCCCGATGCTTCCAAGCACGTGGAGCTTGCCGTACTCGTCATCGCCAATCTTGTTGCCACAGTCAGTCGATTCATCGCACTGCGCTGGGTGTTTCGCACCGCACAATCCGTAGGAGCCAATCGATGACCGCCACTGCAGAGACACTCGCCGCGCCGCTGCCAGCGCCGGAACCGCAACGTCAGGTGCGCTGGGAACCGTGGGCACTGGGAGTGTTGTTGGTGGGCACCGGAGTCGCCTACATCTGGGGCCTGGGTGCATCCGGATGGGCCAACTCGTTCTATGCCGCTGCGGTACAGGCAGGTTCGGTGTCGTGGAAGGCTTTCTTCTTCGGCTCCTCGGACGCTGCAAACTCGATCACCGTCGACAAGCCGCCCATGTCCCTGTGGTTGATGTCGCTGTCGGTTCGCATCTTCGGACTCAACTCCTGGGCGATGTTGGTGCCGCAGGCACTCCTCGGGGTCGGATCGGTTGCACTGTTGTGGGGAACGGTTCGACGGTATTTCGGTGCGGCCGCCGGCCTCCTCGCGGGCCTGGTACTTGCGCTCACACCCGTAGCGGCGCTGATGTTCCGGTTCAACAACCCGGATGCTCTGCTGGTGCTCCTGATGATCGCAGCAGTGTGGGCGATGATGCGCGCCGTGCAGGACGGCCGCACCCGCTGGCTCGTGTTGGTCGGTATCTTCTGCGGATTCGGTTTCCTGACAAAGCAATTACAGGTCATGTTGGTGGTTCCACCGCTGGCGCTCACCTATCTGATCGCCGGACCGCCGAAACTGGGTAAGCGCGTACTCCAACTGTTCGCGGCACTGGGCGGACTGATCGTTTCCGCCGGATGGTGGTTGGCAATCGTCGAACTGTGGCCGGCCGACTCGCGTCCGTGGATCGGTGGTTCACAGAACAACTCGATTCTCGAACTGACGCTCGGCTACAACGGGCTCGGGCGCTTGAGCGGCAACGAGACCGGAAGCGTCGGCGGCGGCGGAATGCGCGGTGCTGGTGATGCCGCGGCCGGCGCTGCTGCGGGCGGTTTCCCAGGTATGGGCGAGGCCGCAGGTGGTATGGCAGGGGGAGGTATGGCACCAGGTGGTGCGGCCGGCGGTGGTATGTGGGGGAGTACCGGCATTACCCGACTGTTCGAATCGGCCCAGGGCGGACAGATCGCCTGGTTGATTCCTGCTGCGCTGATACTTCTGGTGGCTGGAATCGTGCTGCGAGGCAAGGCACCCCGCGCTGATACACAGCGCGCGTCATTCATCGTCTGGGGACTGTGGCTGTTGGTGACCGGACTGACCTTCAGTTTCATGGCGGGAATCTTCCACGCCTACTACACCGTTGCGCTTGCGCCGGCGATCGCCGCGCTGATCGGTTCAGGATCGGTAGTGGCGTGGCGTCATCGTGACGTCCTCTGGGTTCGCATCATTCTGGCGGTGTCCTTGGCCGCAACCGTCGCGATGGCGTGGGTACTGCTCGGACGCTCGCCTACGTTCGTACCGTGGCTTCGCTGGACCATTCTGGTGGTCGGCATCGTCAGTGCCGTGGCAGTGCTGATTCCGGCAGTGACGCGAGGTCGATTGGCTGTGGCAGTGATTCTCGCAGCGATCTTCACCGGTCTGGCAGGTCCGACTGCATACGCGATCGACACGATCAGCACTCCGCATACCGGTTCCATAGTTTCGGCCGGACCGAGCGTCGAAGGTGGAATGGGCGGGCCCGGCGGTGGCCGCGGAGGATTCGGCGGATTCGGTGGCACGGCTGATGGCGGTAACCGTCGGACTGACGGGGCTGGGACCGGAATGCCGGGCACGCCCCCTGCAGGAATGGGTCAGATACCCGGTGGTGCAACAGTTCCGGGCGGTACCACGCCGACCACCGGCGGAACGCGAGGCGCAATGGGAGGCGGTGCCGGTGGTCTACTGCAGGGCAGCACGCCGGGAGCCGCTGTTGTGTCCACACTCGAAGAGAACTCCGACCAGTTCACGTGGGTAGCCGCGGCAATCGGGTCCAACAGCGCCTCGGGTTATCAGCTTGCGACGCAGTCACCGGTCATGGCTATCGGAGGGTTCAACGGGAGCGATCCGTCGCCGACGCTCGCGCAGTTCCAGCAGTACGTGGCAGAGGGCAAGATTCACTTCTTCATCGCCGGCGGTGGGATGGGTGGCGGTATGAACGCCGAAGGCACCGCTACCGCTATCTCGACGTGGGTGACCGAAAACTTCACCGCCACAACGGTGGACGGGGTGACCCTCTACGACCTGACGGCTGCAGGCTGACCATAATGAACGCACGCCAGGTCCGCATCGGAGGTGTTCCCTCCGATGCGACCTGGCGTGAAGTTGTATGCCTGAGGTTCGTTCTCAGGTTTTGAATGTGGTGTTCGCCGGCCGGGGTTGCTGCCCGGGGTCGATCGAGGGTGGCGGGATGAACCAGGGTTTGTTGTCGGCGCCGATGCGGATTTCCCATTTACCGACGAATCCGGTTTTTCGGTGCATCAGCCGGTGATGTGAACGGCACAGCAGGACCAGGTTGTTCATCACCGTCGGGCCACCGTTGGCCCAGTGCCGGATATGGTGCGCATCAGTCCAGGCGGGCACGCATGTGCAGCCCGGGAAGGCGCAGCCTTTGTCTCGGGCGATGAGGGCGACGCGTTGTTCGGCGGTGACCAACCTCTTCCCTGGTTGCGCATCCAAGGGCGCACCGTGATCGTCGAGCAGAACGGTCGAGAGGAAACAATCACACCCGAGAAGTCGGGTCTGCGACACCGACAGTGGCCCGAGCCAGGGCATGTGCCCGACATCAAGATCCGACAAGTCCAGATCGGGTGAGCCTTCGTCGTCCACATCAGAAGGCGACGCGGCGCAGTCCCGATGCTCCGCGAGATCACGCGCGTTGATGTGCACGTTCACGTGCGGGCGTTGGCCACCATCGGTACCGGTTTTCGCGCAGTCCAAATACCGGCGGATCAGTTCCGTGAACCCGTCCGCCGTGCGTTTCGCCGCCGACCGAGAATCCGGGGTTCCATCGGGTGCCGGGGTGGGCATCGTCAGGTTCGACAACGCCGACAGCAACATCTCGCCGGTGAGGGCGTCGAAATCGCCGCGCACCACCACCCGGCCATTGAGCGTCGAGGCGATCCGGAGCTCGTTCCGGTCGACGTCTTCGGCGGGCGGAATCTCATCGGACTCGAACAACCGCTCCAACGTCGCGATTACATTCCGCACCTTTGTGGTCGTGGCCTCGACACCGGATGCCGCAGCCAACAACAAATCGATGCACTTCGGTAATGCCTCCTCCGGCATCCCCTTCGGCGGTGACTCACAGAACGCCACGATCAACACAGCATGATCGAAGGAGCACTCCCCGCCATCGAACCGAGCCGCCACCGCCGGAAACGGCCGCAAAGCTGCACCCAACGCGGCGATCTTCTTCCCGTCCCGAACCTGCAGCATCGTGTTAGCCGCCAACCACGCACCCACCCCGCGACTGGCAATCACCTGATCATCCGGGCGCAACGACAACTCGTCCACCACCGCCACACGCACAGCTTCGAGGCGCAGAATCTCCGCACTCGCCTCGACAGCAGCAGCACGTAACTCGGCAGCAGTGAACCGCCACAGGCGTCCGCGTAACCCCACCGCAGAACCAGACACCACATCCGACAACAAGACACTCATTGAATCCCCCGATCCCCTGCCCAAATCATACTCGAACATACGTTCGGGTCAAGGGTCGATTTCGCAGGGGCTAAGCGCTGATACTGTCGAGGTCGTGGACCACGTCGCAGCAGGCGCCGAGTAATTCGCGATCATGGCTGATGAGTAATACACCGACGCCGGTTTCGGCGGCGCGACTCTCGATCAACCGAATGAGCGCGGCCGTCGTGGCGGCGTCGAGCATCGCCGTCGCCTCGTCACAGATGAGGTATTTCGGTTGTTGCGCCAGCGATCTCGCCAGGCAGGCGCGCTGTAGTTGGCCGTCGCTCACCTGGTGTGGTCTGCGCGACAAGAGATCGGGAGTGAGGCCCACTTCTGCTGCCAGCGCGGCCACATCGATTGACCTACTGGCAATGTCACCGGGTTGGCCGATGATCGAGGCGAGCGTCTGCCGAGGGTCGGTCGATGCGCGAGGTGACTGAAACAGCATGGACACCGTGCCGCGTAGTGCCGCGGGTACCGAGAATTTGGTACCCACAACGGGTGATCCGTCGATCCGCACTTCGCCTGACCACGGTGCATCCAGCGAAGCGAGAATCCTTGCAAGTGTTGATTTTCCGGTGCCCGAAGGCCCGGTCAGGCCGATCAGCTTTCCCGACGGAATCTCGAGCGAGACGTTCTCGAGAACTGGCCGGTTGCGACGGTAACCGCTGGTGATTCCCAGAGCTTGAAGACTCATGTCAGCCCACCTTCCGCAGCGTTCGGTACGTGCGGTCACCCAATGTGACCAGTTCGGTCGGGCCACCGGATTGTTTCGACTCCGGACGTCGTAGGTGATAGACGCACTCCTCGGGGAGATCGGTGAGTTGCGGTGGCGATCCCGGCATGGGAGTCAAACCTCTGGAAGGTAAGGCGCCGAGAAGGTCTCGGGTGTAATCGTGAAGCGGATCTTTGAACACCAGCGCGGCCGGACCCATTTCCATGATGCGTGATGCGTACATGACGGCAAGTCGATCCGCGACATCGCTGCGGGTGAGTGATGCAAGGTCATGGGTGATGAGCAGGACAGCCGCCCCGGAGTCAGCGCACTCGCGAAGTAATCCCATGACGTGGTCGGTGAGTTCGCGGTCGAGGTTGGCGGTGGGTTCGTCTGCGACGATCACCGACGGATTCCCGGCCAGCGCACCGGCAATGGCCACGCGTTGCGCCATGCCGCCCGAGAGTTCGTGCGGGTAGCAGTCCAGGGCCGACGGACCGAGTCCGACGCGAAGTGCCAAGGCATCGCAAGTGTGATCGCTGCCGAGTGCGTCGATCGTCTCCTGTAGTTGCGATCGCGCAGTCCGGACGGGGGTGAGATGTGATGCGGCGGATTGTGGAACGAGAGCCACGTGCCGCCCACGGAACGCGGTGCCGGAGAAGACGTCGATCTCTAGGTCCGGTGTTCCGACGGTGACCGTTCCGGTTCGAGAAGCATTCGGCGGCAACATGTTCATGACCGAGGTGGCGATGATCGACTTGCCACACCCCGATTCCCCGACAAGTGCGGTCACCGTGCCGGCTGGAACGTCGAGGTCGATGTCGCTCGCAGCGTGAACTACCGATCCTCCGAGTAGAGGGATCCTGACGGTGAGAGATTCGATGCGCAGGCCGTGGTTCACAGTCGCAACTCCGAAGGTCGAGGGGGCGTGAGCATCGACCGCAGGGCCGAACCGGCGACGGCAACTGCGACGGTGGCGATCACGAGAACTGCGGCGGGGAATGCCAGCGTCCACCAACCGCCGAGGAGCAGAGAACTGCGTGCCTCTTCGAGAAGCGTCCCGAGACTGGGCTTGTGCGGGGGAAGGCCGAATCCCAGGAAGGACAACGTCGATTCGTGCCAGACGGCGTGGGGCAGCAGGAGAACGACTGCGATCAAGGCCTGTGGCGCCGTCGCCGGCACGAGGTGGCGCATGATCACGTGACGTCGACTGGCTCCCGCGAGAATGGCGGCGTCGATGTAGGGACGCTCGCGCAGACTCAAGATCTCGGAGCGGATGATCCGGGCCACTTGGGTCCAGTGGGTCAGTGCGATCGAAAGCACGATGGCGGCAATGCTTCCACGGAACATCGCGACGATGACGATGCCGAGCAACAGGTGGGGGAGTGCGTTGACGGCATCGGTGCCGCGCATGACGAACCTGTCCACCCAGCCGCCGACCAGTCCGGCCGTAGTGCCGACGGCGACGCCGATCACCGTGGCGAGCAGCGCGCAGGCGAGTGCGATCAGAAGTGAGGTTCTGATGCCTGCAGCTATGCGCACGAATAGATCTCGTCCCGCCGAGTCAGTTCCGAACGGGTGATCGAACGACGGAGCCAGGCGAGCCGCCGAGAAGTCTGTGACTCGGTCGTCGACGTCGGCCAACCATGGGACCAACGCCGCGTACAGCGCCACGAGGATCAGCACGCCGACGGCGATCTTGAAGCGTCGTTCAGCCATCGGTACTCACTCTCGGGTCGAGTACTGCAACGAGGACGTCGGCAAGCAGTGAGCCGAGCATGACCGTCAATGTCGTACCGACGGTGAGGAACGCGAGCAGTGCCATGTCGAGGTCACGGGCTGACGAGACGATGGCGCCGGCGATCCCTGGCCAACTGAAGACCTCTTCCACCAGCACTGCCCCGACTATCAGCTCGGGCAGTCGCACGCCGACGATGTTCACGAAAGGCGCCAGTGAGGTCGGCAGTATGTGGCGTTTCGTGATGGTCGGCGCCGGGATTCCGCGTGCTACGGCGCCCGCGACAAATCCCTCACTTTTCGAACCCACGACGGATTCTCGGACCGCGAGTAGGAGCCACGGCATCTGCGAGATGGAAAGGACCGTCACCGGTAGGACCAAGTGCCGGATCACCTGTCCCGGTGTGGGATCAGCACCCCCGTCGGTCAACCCGGCGACCGGGAGCCAGCCGAGAGTCAACGCGAAGAGCGTGATGGCACCCAGCGACAAGACAAACGGCGGAAGTCCTTGGACCACGACGCGCAGCCCGGACACGGTCTTGTCCAAGAATCCTCCACTGCGTATTCCGGCGAGAACACCGAGTGTCAGCGAGGCGAGAATCGCGATGAGGAGTGAGATACCGACCAGCAGCAGGGTCCATGGCAGACGCTCGGAGATAACTTGGGAAATAGGCTGATTGAACGATCTGGAGATCCCGAGATCACCGGTGAACACGCCCTGGAGCCAATTCCAGTACGTGCTGTACCAGGGGTTGTCGAAACCCATCTGATCGGCGATCAACGCTTTGTCCGCGTCGCTGGTCGTCATGTATCGCGTGCCCAGGTAGCCGACAAGTGGATCGAACGGTGAGACCGCGGCGGCGGCAAAGAGTCCCGCGGACACCACGGCGATCACCGGCACGATGAACAACGCCCGCCGACCGACCATCGTGAGGATGGCCTTTCGGCGGGAGTTGCCACGGTGGTCGAGCGATTGCCGCGCGTCTACCCGAACGTCGACCGCTGTCATTGCCCTCTGGCCCACGTCTGCAGTGACCACCACGGGCCCCAGGTCACACCGTGTGAGTGTGGCTCGAGTACAGGTCCGGACATCTGCCAGTCGGAATCCTTCGAAACGTACGTATGGTCGAGGAATACGAGGATGACAAATCCGGGATCCTCGACGTACGCCTGCTGCACGTCGCGATACGCGGCGTCACGCGTTGCCTGATCCAGGCTGCGGCGTCCTACTTCCAGGCCTGCGTCGACTGCTGGATTGGAGTAGTCGCTGGCGTTGTCGTAGATGCTGCCGACCCCGGGCGCTATGTACTTCGAGTTCAGCGCGTCGTACGCCTGCGTGTCTGGATCGAAAGGTTCGTCTCCACCCCCGAGAAGCGTCGAATCCTGGTTGATTCGAGGGTCTATGCGGTCCCAGGAGAGCGCTTCGAGATCCACCTCGATGCCGACAGCGAGAGCATCGGAGGCAAATGCCTGAGCGAGATCACGTCGAACGGTGTCGACGGAGTTGTACATGATCGTGAACTGCGCCCGCTGACCGTCTTTCGAACGGATTCCGTCGGCACCTTCGATCCAGCCCGCTTCGGTGAGAATTCGCTCGGCCTCGGCCGGGTCGTAGGCGAAGGTTGCGTTCGGGTTGTACGAATCGCCGTAGACCTCGGGGATCGGAGTGGCGGCGACGCGGCCGTGTCCGCCCAGGACGTTGTCGATCATCGACTGGCGATCGGCGGCGAGGTTGAGCGCCATCCGTACGGCTTTGTCGCCTGCCACGGGATTGTTCGTCGGAAGTGAGAGACCGCGCCAGTCCGCTGACTGATGGGCAGTCACCGACATGTTGTCTTTGCCCGAGAACGTATTGGCAAGCAGTGGAGGGAGATTGGTTCCGTCGATCTCGCCGGACACCATACGTTGGGCGCGGGTGTTGTCGTCCGGAACGTAGAGGAGAGTGAGCTTCTTGATCTCCGGTGCACCGTCCCAGTAGTTCTCGTTCGCCTCGAAGACCGCTCGATCCGGTGAGAGATCGACGAGTGTGTACGGGCCCGTACCGACCGGTGCGGTGTTCAACGGCGATTCGGCGGCAAGTCCGGGTTTCGCGAGGGATTCCGACGGGACCATGCCGATCAGCATCTTCGTCAGCAGGGGCGCGTACGAGTAGGCGAGGCGGAACTCGACTGTGTTGTCGTCGACGGCCACGACGTCGCTGATCATGTCGTACGACGAACGCGCTTCGGAGGCGGAAGCGGGATCGAGGATCGCCTTGTACGTGGCAACCACGTCGGCGGCGTCGAAGGTCGATCCGTCGGAGAAGGTGACCCCGTCGCGGAGTTTGACCGTCCAGACTGTCGCGTCGGCGTTGGCAGTGGGCATCTCCGCGGCCAGAGACGGCTCGAATCCCGGCATGCCGGTCCCTCCGGTGAGTCGGACGAGGCCGTCGTACATCTTGGCCTCACCGGCAGCGCCGA
>NZ_LVCT01000052.1:0-8248 GCF_001647205.1 Rhodococcus sp. EPR-134 | reverse complement strand
TACACGACGTGATCAGAAGTGCGCCGATTGCGGCGGTTGCGGTGAGCGTCAGAACGCCTGGTTTGTGGAGTTTCACGGGTGTCCTTTCCTTGGTGGACAGGTGTCCGAAAACATCTGTTCACCTATTCAGGTATTCATATGATCTCATCTCGAAACGGATATTTCGCACAAAGGCTGAACGCTGGGACCTTGGCCCCGCCAGTGGCACTCCGAGAGCCCTGTTATCGCAGGCCGTAGTCTGTTCACCGTGCGCGTACTAGTAATCGGCTCCGGAGCCCGTGAACATGCCCTCCTTCTCTCTCTTGCTCGCGATCCAGGTGTCACGGCCCTGATCTGCGCGCCTGGCAATGCCGGGATCGCAAAAATCGCCGAGCAGCACCCCATCGACGTCGCTTCGGGTGACGCGGTTACCGCGCTGGCCCAGAAGGTCGAAGCCGACCTCGTCGTCATCGGACCCGAGGTTCCGCTGGTCCTCGGTGTCGCAGACGCGGTGCGCGCAGCAGGTATCGCCTGCTTCGGGCCTTCGGCCGACGCCGCCCGCATCGAGGGATCGAAGGCTTTCGCCAAGGACGTGATGGCTGTCGCCGGCGTCAAGACCGCTCACAGCGAGATCGTCGACAATCCGGCCAAGCTCGACGAAGCACTCGACCGCTTCGGTCCCAACTGGGTGGTCAAGGACGACGGACTGGCCGCGGGTAAGGGCGTAGTCGTCACGACGGATCGTCTCGCCGCGCGCGATCATGCCGCAGAACTGCTCGAGACCGGACACCCGGTTCTCCTCGAGTCCTTCCTCGACGGTCCGGAAGTTTCGCTCTTCTGCCTCGTTGACGGCGAAACCGTGATCCCGCTGCTCCCGGCTCAGGACCACAAGCGAGTAGGCGACGGAGACTCCGGACCCAACACCGGCGGCATGGGCGCGTACACCCCATTGCCGTGGCTGCCCGACGAGATGGTCACGCAGATCGTCGACGACGTCGTCAAGCCTGTCGCTGCCGAGTTGGTCGCGCGCGGTAGCAGTTTCTCCGGCCTTCTCTACGCCGGTCTGGCGATCGGTGTCGACGGCCCGGCCGTCGTCGAATTCAACTGCCGGTTCGGTGACCCCGAAACTCAGGCCGTGCTTGCTCTCCTCGAAACGCCGCTGGGCGGTCTACTCAATGCGGCCTCGACCGGAACACTCGATTCGGTCGGTCCGTTGCAGTGGCGCGACGGTTCCGCTGTCACGGTCGTGATTGCCGCGGAGAACTACCCGTCAACCCCACGCACCGGCGACGTGATCACCGGAGCCGACGCCGACGGAGTCCTGCACGCCGGTACCAAGAAGCGTGAAGACGGTGCCGTCGTCTCGGCCGGCGGGCGTGTGCTGAGTGTTGTCGGAGTGGGCAAGGATCTGACCGAAGCTCGCGACGACGCCTACGCAAAGATCGCCGACGTCAAGCTTCCCGGCGGTCATTTCCGCAAGGACATCGGGCTCGGCGCCGTCGAAGGTCGCATCTCAATTCCCTGACTCGTTCTTTCGGAGGGCCGGTGAACTTTCTGTTCATCGGCCCTTTTCATGGAAAATCAACGGTTCCTTGAAGTTACCCACGAGTATGGACTTCTCGTTCGGTTTCTCCCGGTATATCTCAGCGCGGGGGTCACGGAAAGAGAAGGGCACACTTGAGCATTCGCGCTGGATCCAACGAACGGCACGCACGTACCAATTCCACGCTCTCGCGTAGAAACTTCTTGGCAGCAACAGGATTAGCTGTGGGGGCCGCCGCACTCTCGTCCTCGTGGACCACGGCGGCCGCTGCGCCCAGACGAGCATTGAACGACGGAGACCGTGTCCCCGCGCTCGTGATCGGCAGTGGATACGGCGGTGCCGTTGCGGCACTTCGCCTGACACAGGCCGGTATCGACACGCACATGGTCGAGATGGGGAAGTCGTGGACCACACCAGGGTCCGACGGCAAGATCTTCTGCCCGATGCTCTCGCCCGACGGTCGGTCCTTCTGGCTCAGAGACCGTACAGTTCAACCGGTTTCACACTTCTCCGGCGGCTCGGTGGACAAGAACATCAGCCGCTACGTCGGTGTTCTCGACGCCGAGGACTTCGGCGGGATCAAGGTCTACCAGGGCCGAGGGGTCGGCGGTGGGTCGCTGGTCAACGGCGGTATGGCCGTCACACCCAAGCGTAACTATTTCGAAGAGATCCTGCCCGGTGTCGATTCCAACGAGATGTACTCGACGTATTTCCCGCGCGCGAACGCTGCGCTCGGAGTCAACAACATCGACCCGGCCTGGTTCGAATCGACCGAGTACTACAAGTTCGCGCGGACGGGGCGAAAGACCGCTGAGAGATCCGGTTACACAACAACGTTCGTGCCGAATGTCTACGACTTCAACTACATGAAGCAGGAAGCTGCCGGCCAGGTCACCAAGTCCGCTCTGGTCAGTGAGGTCATCTACGGCAACAATGCCGGAAAGAAGTCTCTGGACAAGACGTACCTCGCTGCGGCATCCGCCACCGGCAAGCTCACCATTTCAGCTCTGCACGTCGTGACCTCGGTTGCCCCGGCCGCGACCGGCGGTGGCTATCAAGTGGTGATGAACCAGATCAACGAGCAGGGCAATACCGTCGGCACCAAGACAGTGACGGCGGACAAGGTCTTCTTCGCGGCCGGCAGTATCGGGACCAGCAAGCTCCTGGTCGCGATGAAAGCGCAAGGGCAGCTGGCGAATTTGCCGGGTGCAGTTGGACAGGAATGGGGTCACAACGGCAACGTGATGGTGGGCCGCGCCAATCACATGTGGGACGCCACCGGTGCGAAGCAGTCCGCGATCCCCGTGATGGGTATCGACAACTGGGCCGACACATCCGCTCCCGTCTTTGCGGAAATCGCACCCTTCCCGGCCGGTACCGAACTGTGGGTCAGCCTGTACTTGGCGATTGCCAAGAATCCGCAACGCGCTCAGTTCCAATTCAACTCGGCAACAGGCAAAGTCGGATTGAACTGGCAGCGCTCGCAGAACCAGCCGTCGATCGACATGGCGAAGAAGCTCTTCGACAAGATCAACAAGAAGGAAGGCACGATCTACCGGACCGACCTCTTCGGCCCGACGCAGACGTGGGGCGATCAGTTGACGTACCACCCCCTCGGCGGTTGTGTGCTCGGCAAGGCGACCGACGGCTACGGTCGTCTGCCGGAGTACCCGGGTCTGTACGTCATGGATGGATCCCTCGTACCGGGCAATGTGGGAGTCAATCCGTTCGTCACCATCACCGCTCTGGCCGAACGGAATATCGAGAACATCATTGCGAACGACATGAACTAGGGCGGTGACTCGTCAGCAGGTGCGGTGCGGTGCGGCAGGTGCTGCACCGCACCGCTTCTGTATGTCCCGGAGTGTCATCGCGGCGCGTGATCTCGCAATGATCGATTGACTCGGTCGAGGATGCCGACGGCAGTGGTCAATGTGTCGAGGTCGCCCTCGTCGAGGGACGCCAATTCTTCGGCGAGAACGCCGATGCGTAGTTCGGATCGACGGTCTCGTCGCGCGCTTCGTTCGTCCTTCACGAAAAGTGTGCTCACTCGGCCGTCCGTGGGATCGGGTCGCCGTTCGATCAGGTCTTTGTCGGAGAGTGTGCGCACCAGCGTGCTGACGGTGTTCGGGCGTCTGGAGAGACGATCGGCGACCGCCCCGATGCGAGTGCCCGGATGGTGTGCGACATCGTGAAGTACTTCGGATTGTGCCTCTGGCAGAGTCGCGTCGGTACCCGACGTATCCATGTATTCCCGCAGCGCTCGACGCAATTCGAACGCCGCAGCGATGAGTGATCTCGATGCTTCTTCCGCGGTGGGCATGCGATCGGAGTAGCGATCGACCCCGTGTGATCCACGCCCTGGAACTGTATCTGACACAGATATAGTTTACAGTTCTTCAAAGGGTAGGGTCACCTAACCATGACGGAAGATGAAGCTGTCATGCTTCACGACGTACGGGACACGATCATGAATTTTCGAAAGAAGTCACGCAGTGTAATGCTGATCGGCGCACTGACATTGGTGGCAGCTCTCAGTGGCTGCTCGAGCGAGGACGCGTCGCCCACAGATGCCGAGATCAGTGCGTCGGCTCCGGCGGACTCTGCGTTTGTCGCTCCGCGAGAAGTCCCGGTTGGAATGGGGAGCGGAAAGTCGGACGGCGAGTTCCCTCGTACCGTCTCACACTTCAAAGGGGACACCACGATCGAATCGCAGCCCGAAAAGGTTGTCGTCATCTCGACCGGGCAAGCAGATGCACTCCTGTCGCTCGGTGTCGTGCCCGCAGGTTCGACGCGTGGTGACGGTGCGGACCTGGTGCCTCCGTACTTGTTGTCTGCATACCCCGAATTCCGTACTCAGCTAAGTGATGTCGTTGACGCAGGTGGACGCTTCACACCGAATTTCGAAGCGATCGTCACGCTCGATCCTGACCTGATTTTGATGAATGTTGCAGGAAAGGACGCTGATTCGCTGTACGACCAGCTTTCCGCCATCGCACCCACGGTGGCAACACAGGGAACCGGCGTCTACTGGAAGCAGGACTTCCTGCTGGTTGCCGACGGGGTAGGTAAGACGCAGCAGGCGACGGCACTGCTGGATACCTTCAATACCGATGCCGCGGCCCTCGGTGCTTCCCTCTCGTCGCCGCCGACGGTGTCGTTCACGCGCCAGAACGGAAATCGTCTGCGCATCTTCGGTATTCCTTCGTTCACCGGCAGTATCGCCGAGGATGCCGGCTTGACCCGTCCGCAGTCGCAGCAGTTCGACGACACTTCCCGAGACATCAGTGAAGAAGAGTTGAACGTGGCGGACGCCGACTGGATCTTCTACGGCGTGCAGGGCGGGGACCCGGCGACATTGACGAACGCGCCGTTGTGGGCGCAGTTACGTGGTGTGGTCGCCAACCACGCCGTCGCTGTTGACGATGACGTCTTTTACCTCAATACCGGGCCGACTGCGGCTCGTGAAGTGCTGAAGGTTCTGCAGAGCGCATTGCAGCAGTAGTCGATTCAGCTTGGTTGTGAGTGCTGACGAACCGGAAGACGGCTCCGCCCACGGTGACGGCAAGCGTCGCGAGAATGGCCCCGGCGATGACGTCGGTGAGCCAGTGAACTCCCAAATACAGGCGAGTCAGGGCTACGACGATTGTGACTGTCACGGCGAGGAGCATCAGCAGTCTCTTGACGGCGGGTGTGCGGTGCGCGCTCAGAACGAGGACGACGATGCCGAACAGTGCAGCGGTCCCGGTGACGTGACCAGACGGGAACGAGTGGCCGGTCTCGAGAAGAACCTGGATGTTGGTCGGCGGACGTTCGCGACCGACGAGCGCTTTGATTACCGTGCTGGCGACCGCCGCCCCGCCAACGGTTCCGATCACGATCAAGCCCGGAACGACCGAACGCGCTCGCCATGAGATGAGCACTCCGCTGGTGATCCCGAGTAGCGCGGTGGCGACCGGGCTACTGAGATCTGTGACGGCGACCGCGATCTGGTTCAGGGCGCCGCTCCGATGATCGACCATCCAGTCGGTCACCGGCCCGTCGAAGCTCGTCAACCACCCGCTTCCATACACCTGGATCGACAGCGTCACCAGTGCAAGCACGAGTCCGCACGTGCGAAGGGCTGTAGACCGAACGCTGGAAGCTCGGTAGATCGAACCGAACGCGAACAGAGCTGCGGCCACCACGATTGCGGCAACCGCGATCTCTGCGGTGGTGCTCTCGGTCAGGACTTCGGTGACCACGTTTCGCACGGTCGACACAGTTGCAGGCATGAATGCAGTGTGACGAGCCGAAGCTGAAGAAACGCTGAACGGAACTCGGCTCTGGGTCTACCGTCTGCTCTACTGGGTGCATCCGAACAACTGCGTGGCGACGAAACGGGGCCGGTGGTGCGAGTACTGGTGGTCGAAGACGAAGTGCGCTTGGCCGAGACGATCCGGCGGGGATTGGTGGCCGAGGGATTCGTGACCGCGGTCGAACTCAACGGTGACGACGGATTCGCGACTGCGTGCAGTGACGAATTCGACGTGATCGTTCTCGACATCATGTTGCCGGGCAAACACGGGTACGACATCGTGCGGGATCTACGCGCCCGGGAGATCTGGACGCCGATCCTCATGCTCTCGGCAAAGGACGGCGAATACGACCTGGCTGATGCATTCGATCTCGGCGCCGACGACTACCTGGTCAAGCCATTCTCGTTTGTCGTGTTTCTCGCTCGGCTGCGCGCACTGGTGCGTCGCGGCGCTCCACAACGTCCGGCGATACTCTCCGTTGGAGACCTGTCCCTCGACCCGGCCAAACATCAGGTGAGCAGAGCGGGAATCGAATTGACCCTGACGCCAAGGGAGTACAGCGTTCTCGAATTCTTGATGCGCAACAATGGTGTGGTGGTCACGAAGACCGAGATCGTTCGCTCTGTCTGGGACACCAACTACGAAGGTGACGAGAACATCGTCGAGGTGTATATCGGTTACCTTCGTAAGAAGCTCGACCTCCCGTTCGGAACTCAGAGCATCGAAACGGTCCGAGGCGTCGGGTACCGCTTTGTCGGCACTGCCTGATCTTCAGTCGTTCGGTACCGGAATCGTCACCTCGAATCGACTTCCACCGCCCGCCCTCTCGCTGACGGAAATGGTTCCGTGGTGCGCCGCAACTATTTCCGACGCGATGGCGAGTCCGAGTCCGGACCCGCCTCCCTGCCTCGACCGCGGCTGGTCCAGGCGGACGAAGCGTCCGAAGATTCGTTCGCGTTCTGCTGCAGGGATTCCGGGCCCGTCGTCCTCGATCACGATGTGGGCTTCGTTTCCGGCTTCGGAGCACTCGAGATACACGAGGGTCTCCGCATGCCGCACTGCATTGTCCACGAGGTTTCGCACCATCCGCGTCAATGCTCTCGGGTCTCCGGAGACCCGAACCGGAGCCACGGCAGCGGCGACCGTAACTGCGGAGATACCGTCGATCCTTTTCTGCTCGGCGAACAAGATGTCATCGAGGTCGACGTCGACGACGATGCCGAACTTTTCGAGTTCGCTTTCGTCAGAGCGCGCGAGAATCAACAGGTCTTCGATCAACTGCCGCATTCGGCGCGCCTCGGGAAGGAGTGCGTCTTCGATCAACGCGTCGTCGAGGAGATCCGGGCGTCGGTGTGCCAGTTCGAGGGCCGTCGTGATCGTGGAAAGCGGACTGCGTAACTCGTGTGAGGCATCGCTGACAAATCGTTGCTGGGCCAGCGCACCTTCGTCGAGGCGCGCCAGCATGTCGTTCATTGTTGTTGCCAGTCGGGCTATCTCGTCGTTCCCTGACGGTACAGGCACTCGTTCACCTTGACGCCCACTAGAAATCGACGCTACCCGAGCGCGGATGCGTTCGACGGGAGCGAGGGCCGAACCGACGAGGCGGTAGGTGGCAAACGCTGCCAGCCCCAGGACCAGAGGTCCGACGATGGCCAGCAGAACGGCAACGGTCGTCACCACGGTTTCAACCGGTTCGCGGTCGGCGCCGACGAAGACGGTGACTGGTCCGGTCGGCGTCTGAGCGCCTCGCCCGATCAGCCAGTAGTCCTCGTCGTCGGACTTCTTGACCCTTCCGAGAGCGTCCGACTCGTCAGGGCCGAGAAAACGTCCGGACAGGAGGTCGCTGTCGGTTCCCGGTGATTGGGCGACTATTCGGTGATCGGCGTCGACGATCTGCACGATTCCGATCTGACTGTCTGTGGACAGAAGCGAAGGGTCGAGATCGGCCGGGTTTTTTCCGTTGAGCTGCTGGACCAATTGCGTGGCGCGAGCGTCGGAGCTGTTCAGTGCGGACAGATGCAGGGAGTTTGCCAGCACGAAAACCAGTGCAAGCCCGGCGATCACCAGGCAGAAGGCGATCACGAGTGTCGAAGCCACGGTCGACCGCGCGCGCACGCTCCACCGGGACGGGTGCAGAATCGACGAGGCAAGATGCTCCATGACGTCCAGTCTGTACTCTCCGGCGCAATCGCGGCGAACGTTCTCAGCTTCCCTTCAACAACCAGGTGCCACGCTGGCCGACATGGCGTTCACGCGTGAAATGGCGAGCAAGGTCCCAGAGGTCACACTGTACTTCTGGCTGATCAAGATTCTGGGCACGACGGTGGGGGAGACTGCCGCGGATTCACTCGACGCGGATCTAGGTATCGGACTGATCGGCACCGCTGCGTTGACTTCGGTGTTCTTGGTCGTCGCGCTGATCATCCAG
>NZ_LVCT01000051.1:0-7704 GCF_001647205.1 Rhodococcus sp. EPR-134 | reverse complement strand
TCTCGGTGTACCGCTCGAAGTGAGTACGGGAGTCTTTGCGGTTGCCCTGGCCGCTACGTTCGGGATCTGGTTTGCCAGTGAACGGACGTTGTCCATCCACAGTATTCGCACGCCGAAGCGCGAAGCGTTCTACTGGTTCGCCATCCTGTTCACATTTTCACTGGGAACGGCGGCAGGAGACTTGATTGCCGAACAGGTGGACCTGGGGTATGCGAAGTCTGCTGTGTTGTTCGGCGTCGTGAGCGCCGTAGTGGCCGCCGCGCACTTCGGCCTGAAACTCAATGCTGTACTTGCATTTTGGATCGCTTATGTTGTCACTCGTCCATTGGGAGCGTCCATCGGTGACCTGTTGACCCAAGACCGAGATGAGGGCGGCTTGGGATTCGGGCCGACGGTGGTGAGCATTGTCTTCACGATCGTGATCGTCGCGCTGGTCGCCTTTCTCACTGGCACCAAAGTCGATGTTCTGCCAGAACCGAGCAATGAACGGCAGCCCGCAGACGCACAAACGGGTGACGCGGTCCGGTGAGATCGGCGAGTTCGATCGCACTTGTTCGGACCGCGTCACCCGTCTAGAGGATCAGGCCACTCGCTTGGCGGTGCGGCCGCCGAATTCGAGCATCACGGCGCGACCGGTGTCGTCGGTGACGAAGCGTCCCAACGCCCGGGTGGTGTCGGCGCGCGCAGCGAAGTCACGGTCGTTGAGGAAGGCGATCGGGATTGCCGGCGGCCAGACGATGTCCTCGTATTCACCGCGATCCTGCGCGCTGCCCATCCGGATGCCGATTCCCTCGTCACCGGGGGCGACGGTCATCGTCAGTGAGCCGGCCTGATACTTGCCCAGGACTGCGTCGACGGCAGCGGGTTCGGGCTCGACCACGTCGAGGGATGCCGGCGTGGGTAGTTCAGTGAGGTTGGCCATGCACCAGTCGACGATCTTCTTGCCGATTCCGCCGCCGAGGGCGTTGGTCAGCACGGTGACGGCGAAGTTCTTCTCGGGCACTGTCATGAACTCGGAGACCTGGAGGTTGCTCACGTTTCCGCCGTGCCGCACTACCTGTGTGGTTCCGTATCGAGTCAACAGCCATCCCAGGCCGACTTCTTCGAACATCATCGCGGCGGGACGCTGCGGCTTCTGCATCAGCAACCGGGTGGACTCGTCGAGCGGCTGTCCTCCGCCGGGGTGTTCGCCAGACAGTGCGTAACGTGCCCAGACGAGTTGGTCTCGCACCGAGGACCACATTCCGCCGCAAGGGATCATGCCGCGGTCCAGCCCGGTTTCGTTGGACACGAACGGCACACCGTCGCGGATGTAGTGACCGAGTGCGAACCGGTGGGTCATCACGTCCCAGGGCAGGAAGGCCGAGTTCTTCATTTCGAGGGGGTCGAGCACGCGCTGCTTGACCAGCTCTTCGAAGGTCAGTCCGCTGATCTTGGCCACGACATGTCCGGCGAGAACGAATCCGGAGTTGCTGTAGGAGAAGACTTCTCCGACGGGAAATTCTTGTCGCAGTTCGTTCAGCCGTGAAACCGAGCGTCCCAGGGCGTCTTCGCCCCAGCCTGCCGAGAGGCCCGCGTCGCCGGTGAATCCGCCGGTGTGGGTGAGGAGGTGACGCATCGTGACTGTGCGCGTGGCTGTTTCGTCGGCGAAGGTCAGTTCGGGGACGTACTCGACCAACGGGGTGTCGAGATCGAGTAGGCCGTCCTCGACGAGTGCCATCGCGGCTGTTGCGGCGAACACCTTTGTGGTGGAGCCGATCATGAACATCGTCTTGTCGGTGACCGGGAGTTGGGTTTCGACGCTCTCGATGCCACTGGTGACGACGATGTCCTTGTCGCCGTGAATGATGCCGACCGAGACGCCGGGGATGTTTGCCTCGACCCTCCACTGATCGACGAGTTCTTGAAGCTGTTCTTGCATCTTTGATTCCTCGAGTTCGCTGGCGTTCTGTGTTTCGGCGTTCTGTGTTTCCGTCATCGTATGTGTATCGGTCATCGTCACGCGTTAACCCGTGGTAGGAAGCGGAATCCGACGTACACTCCGTCTCGGTGCGGCCGTACCGTCGTCCAACCGGCGGCCCCGGGTTGACGGGTGGTCCAGGTCCCCGGGATCTGCGACGGTACGAGAGTGGCTACCGTTGCAGGCTTCTTCGGAGCTGTTTCGTCTTCCTCGGGATTCGGGATTACGTCGCCGATGACGGTGATCACGGCCTCGTCAGCGGACTCTCCACGGCGGAACTCGATTGCTATTCCGCCCGAGCTGTACTTTCCCAGAACCGAATCCGGAATCGACTCCACACTCGCGGGGTTCGGGGCGAGGGCTTGCGGAGGTTCGAGTCCGACCAACGCGGCCGCGGCTTCGGTGAAGAGATCACGGTAGAGGCCGTCGGCCTTGCCGCCGCTGGTCAGCAGTGCGATCGCGACATTGTGGCGGGGGAAGATGCGCAGATACGCGTGCTGGCCGATGGTGCTGCCGTCGTGCCCGAAAATCTCTTCGCCCGACCAGGTTTCGTGGAACCAGCCCAAGCCCCAACCCGACTTGTCCGGGAACAGTTCGCTGATGTCGATTTCGGGTGTGCGCATCGCGGCGGCTGACTTTTCCGACACGATCCGTACGCCGTCGACGCTCTGTCCTTCGAGAAGACCGAGTTCCGCGAACGTGAGTAGATCTCCGATGCTGGCAGTGATGCAACCCGCGGGCCCCATCGAGCGCGTGATCGGCCAGACGGGCATCACGACGGAGTTCCCCGTATGACCCGCTGCCACAGAGTATCTCGGTGTATCTCCGGTCAACGTGAGTGTGTGCGCGAGGCCGAGCGGATCGATGATCCGCTCCTTGAGGATGTCGTCCCAGATGCCGCCGCGAAGAACCTCGACGATACGAGCTGCAAGGACGTACGCGGAGTTCGAGTACGCGAAGCCGTCCTCGAGTGGATGAACCTGACGGAAGTCACGCAGGCCCTCGACGTAGCGTTCGACGACGTCGTCGCCGCGACCCTTGTCGATGAACAGGTCACCGTCGATTCCGTTGCGATGGTTCAGAAGTGCGCGAACCGTGATGCGGGCAGCTGTTTCCTCGTCCTGCAGTGCGAAATCGGGCAGGATCGACCGGACGGTCGCGTCCAGGTCGAGCAAGCCTTCGTCGACAAGCTGCATGACCAGCATCGCGGTCCATACCTTGGTGATGGATCCGATCTGGAACAGGGAGTCGGTGGATACCTCGACCCCGGTGTCTGCATTGATCACGCCGGAAGCCACCGTCGTACGGGTGATTTCCTTGCCGTTGGAATCGAGTGTGAGAATACCGAATTGAGCACCGGTGACGCCGTAACGCTCACACAGTACGTCCAGCGAACGCTTCCACGCGTCGGCTCCGGCAGACGCGTTGGCCAGGCCGGTCTTGGGCAGCTTCGCGGAGGTGTATCGCTTGACCCATTCGATGAGTCGTGTGCTGTAGTCGATTCGGTGCGAGATCGAGCCGTTGACGAGGAACCCGTGGCTTGCACCGGGATACGCCACCAGACGGGTGGGTACGTGCTGCTGGCGCAGTGCGGCGAACCAGGCCTCGGCTTGACCCAGCGGGCACCGCTCGTCCGACTTTCCGTGCAGGATCAGCGTCGGGGTCACCACGTTCTTCACGGCGGCGAGCGGTGAGGCTGCCAGGAGCCCCGCGGAGTTCTCGGGAACAGTCGTGCCGGTGGCGAGTGACGCGAGGTGCGGACCGAAATCGCAGACTCCGGCCATGGCGTTGAAATCGCAGATCAGCCCGCCGGCAACCGCAGCGGCAAAACGATCCGTCGCGGACGTCAGGTGACACGTACTGTATCCGCCGTAGCTGTACCCGGTGATCGCCAGACGGTCCCCGTCGACAAGTCCCTCGGCGACAAGCGCGTCGATCGGCTCGAGGAAGTCGGCTTGGTCGGAGGTACCCCAGGCGCCGTTGACGGCGTACATGAAGTCTGCGCCGTACCCGTCCGACCCACGTGGATTGAGGGTCAGGATGCGCCAACCCTGGGCGGCGAGAACCTGGTGGGCGGGGTGATAGGTATCTGCAACGCCGGTCCACGCGTTGTGCGGTCCGCCGTGAATGTCGAGCAGAAGGGGTGCGGCACCACTGGTTTCGGGAGCGGACAGCAACCAACCATGCACGGTGCGGCCGTCGGAGATGGTGAACTCGCGTTCCTCGGCGGCAAACAGTGTCACCTCGGGGAGTGCTTCTGCGGTGAATTTCGTCAGCGTGGTGACCGCGCCGCTGTCGAGATCGACGAGTGCGACCTCGCCGAAGGACTGCTGCGTGGTGACGATGACGGAGGCGACGCGGGCGTCACGGGCAACGGAGAGCGCCGAGACGACCTCGTTGGGATTGGCGACGAGGGATCGAGAGGTGCCGGTTTCGATGTCGGCCGCGTACAGATGCGTCCATCCACGATCGCGTAGGCAGAACACGATTTCGTCGCGAGTATTCGACAGTGCCGGTGTGCCGCCGGGGTAACCGGGTGCACCGGGCATCACGTTGCGATCGAGATGAGCTGTGAGGGTGACGTCGACCGGTGTCTCGGTTGGGCCGGGGACGGACAGCCGGATCAGGTCTGCAGTTCCGACACGGACCTCGGGAGTGCCGATGGCGACGACCGAATCTCCCTGCGGATGCCACAGTGTGGAGCCCTGCACTCCGGTGGCATGACCGAGTCGCTGCGGGGGAACCGACAGATCGTCGACGAGGATGCGGTAAGCGCTGAACGTGAGGTTCAGATCGCTGTCCGGTTCGAGATTCGCGGTGAAGGCAAGGGCCGTGCCGTCGGGCGACCAGGACGGAACGTCGGCATTCCAATCACCGTCGGTGAGCCGTCGAACTGCCTTCGTCTCCAGATCGACGGTGTGAAGGTGGCGACGGAAGGTGCCGAGCCAACCGGCACCGTCCACCTTGTATCCGAGTCGGTCGGTGACGATGGGAGCATTCGGATCGGCGGAGTCCGAGCGTGAGACCACAGCGGCGAACGCGATGGCATTTCCGTCCGGGCTCCAGGCTGCTGCACCGGCGCCGAGGGGGAGTGATGCTGATGTGGTGAGAGTTTCGGCCTCGCCACCGGCGAGCGGGATCAGGTGCAGCTGCGCGGAGTCGCCGACCTTACGCAGGAAGGCAATCGAGGTTCCGTCCGGAGAGAACCGAGGGGCAGAATCGGCGGGCCCTGCGGTGAGGCGGCGAGCCTGGGAACCGCGGGACACCGCCCAGAGCGATGTAGTTGCCTTTCCGGCAACAATTTCCGAGCGAACGAAGACGACCACGGTGCCGTCGGGAGAGATTGAGGTCTCAGTGGGTGTGACCACACGGTGGAGGTCGTCGAGAACAAATGGACGGTCAGTCATGTAGATCCTTCGAATCGGAGAAATAGATGCAGACATAAAGCTTTGTCTTCCGGCTTATTTCAGAACGCGAATGCCAGGGCCGGCCAGGGTGCCGCCAACTGGTGCATACAGGGCCGTTGCGCCGTTGAAGAACATGAAGTTCGGCGACGTGGACACCGGAATGACGTCGGACGAGGTGAACAGTGCTTGTTCCGCTTCCTTCCACACCGAGCAGGATTCCTGCCCGGGCAGAACCGAGGCCTTCGCCGCCAGTTCGGCGTACTTTTGATTGTCGATCGATGCGAAGTTGACACCCGACGGTGGGGTGGGGCCGGCGAAGTACGGAACGAAGATGCTGGGGGTATCGCTCTGGACGGTCAGTCCGATCGAGATCGACCATGACGTCAGGTCTTTCGCTGCGAATGTGTTGGAAATGATGAAGTTGTTGTCACCACCACGAAGCTCTACCTTCGCACCGAGCTCCTGCCACTGCTTCATCGCGTATTCTGCTGCTGCAGAGGTGGTGTCGCGGTAGTTGGCAAAGATGACCGTCAATTGCAGCGCTTGACCGTCCTTGGTCAGGACACCGTCGGATCCGGGCTTCCAACCGGCGTCCGCAAGAGTCTTTTTCGCAGCGGCCATGTCGAACTTCGGAACTACACCGGTGACGCTGTCGAAGTCACACGCCCGCGGATCGACTACTGCCAGTGCCGTAGCTCGTGAGCCTTTGCCACCGGTGTTGATGTCCGTGTAATCGTCGAGATCGATCGCTTGCACGAGTGCGGTGCGTACGGCTTCGTCCTTGGTGGGGAGAGCCGCATTGTGGTTGAAGATGAACTGTCCGCTCAGGGTGTTGGACGTCATCGACTCGAGGCCTGAAGCTTCCACACGTTCGATATCCGCGCCGGCAACCGGGGCCGCGTTGACCGTTCCGGTGAGGACGAGATTCGCCGTCGTCGCGGCGTCGGTCACGACCTTGATCGTGACCGTCTTGGGCACTCCGAGCGTGTCCGACGTGGTTTCGCCGTTCGGCCCCCAGTTGTATCCGTCGCGGCGTTCGAGCGTGACGTGATCGTTGGCCACTACTTCGGTGATCTTGAACAGTCCGGTTCCGTTGCTGCTGCCTCGAACACTGGCAGGGTCGTCGAGGGCTGCCTGGCACGCCATCTTGAGAGCGCCGATGCGCTCGAGGAGGAAGGGCGCGGGTTCCGTTGTCTTGATCGTGAGCTCGTCACCATCAGCGGTTGCTACCGCAGTTTCGGGTACGGATGCTCCCAACCACGGCGAGCCGTTGGTCGTGTCGACGACCCAGTTGATGTTGTTTGCCGCTGTCTGGGCAGTGAAGGTCGTGCCGTCGTCACACGTGATCCCCTTTTTGAGGGTGAAGTTCAGCGAAGTTCCGTTCTCGCTCCATTTTTCGGCCAGATACGAGCCCGCTGCGCGGGTTTTGGGGTCGATGGCCAACAACGAGTCGTTCGTATAGCTGTTGATCGCCTGCGTGGCAGTCAGATTGGTGATCAGGGGATGAAGGTTGCCGGGATCGGTGTTCACGATCGTGGTGAAACTGCCGTCCTTCGCGTAGTCGCCGGAAGAATTGCCGCCAGGATCAGAGGTGCTTCCGCACGAGGCAACCGTGAGAACGCCGATCGTGACCAGAGCCGCAGTGGGCACTGAGCGAGCTTTCATCTGATGCACCTTTTGATCGAAGGAAGTCGTTGATCAATGTTGCGCGAGGGACGTGGCCCAGGTCTCGTTGAATCGACTCATGCTGAGCGCCTGAATCTGTCGGATCGTCACAATGGGTGGTCGTCGTTTCTTGCCGCACCACGGTTCGACTACCGTCGGAGTGTGCGCTCAGAATCTCGTCGATCAGATATCCAGACCTTCCATGTCATGGATGTATGGAAGGCCGCGACCGAACGTCAGCGGACACATGGTGACGTCCTGACCTTGGCGGCAGGTCAACCGTCGACGCCCGCGCCGGCACCGGTGCTACGTGCGACGCGAGAGATTCTGGGCACCGAACTACTCGGGTATACCGAGACTTTCGGGATCCTGCAGCTACGCGAGGCTATTGCGCGCTACCACAGCGAGCGATCGGGAATCGCCGTCGACGCCGAAGACGTGGTGGTGACGACCGGTTCGTCCGGGGCGTTCACCTTGCTCTTCCTGGCCGCGTTCGACGAGGGCGACACCGTGGTGGTTGCTCGACCCGGATATCCCGCGTACCGCAATACCCTTGCCGCTCTCGGCTGCAACGTCGTCGAACTCGACTGCGGGCCGGCAACTCGATACCAGCCGACAGTGGAAATGCTCGAGGCTTTGCCGTCGCCGCCTGCCGGTCTGATCGTCGCGAGC
>NZ_LVCT01000050.1:0-28367 GCF_001647205.1 Rhodococcus sp. EPR-134 | reverse complement strand
CACACGTCGAGCGCCTGGGAGACCTCACGCGAATCCGTCGTGATCGGCTCGGTGTCCAAGTACTTCTCGATGACGGGTTGGCGACTCGGGTGGATGTTGGTGCCGACCTATCTTCGGCGCCCGCTGCAGAGACTCGCGTCGAACATGACCGTGTGTCCGCCCGCGATCTCTCAGTACGCCGCCGTCGAGGCGTTCTCGGACGAGGCGAAGGTCGAGTTGGACGGGCACGTTCAGCGGTACGCCGTCAATCGTGAACTGTTGTTGACCGGGTTGCCGAAACTGGGCATCACCGAGTTGGCTCCCGCCGACGGTGCGTTCTACGTCTACGCGGACATCGGCCATCTGTGTGGCGACGAGGGCGCCACCGCGTGGTGTGCCCGGTTGCTGACAGATACCGGGGTCGCGCTGGCACCTGGAATCGATTTCGACACCGTCCACGGAAACCGGATGGTCAGACTCTCGTTCGCGGGTGCGACAGCCGACATCCAGGAGGCACTGACCCGCCTCGAGAAGTGGCTCGGGTAACAAACAGCAGGGTCTTCGAGCTGTTTCGCCATGCGGAGGTGCCCTCTGCTGGCACGATGTCGTGGTGTCTTCTGCAGCTACGCCCAAGGGCGAACGACGTCGCCAAGCTCTGGTGGCGTCCGCTGCTGAACTTTTGCTGGAGGGCGGGTTCGACGCCGTTCGTCACCGAGCGGTGGCAATCAGAGCTGACCTTCCACTGGCTTCGACGACCTATTACTTCGACTCACTCGACGATCTGATCGCGTGTGCCGTCGAGCTCAACGGCAACGCCGACATGGAAGCGATGCGCGCCAGAGTGGCTGCGGTGACCCAACGTCGGCGGGGCGCGGAATCAACCGTCGAACTGTTGGTCGAGCTGCTGCTCGGAGACGAAGAGAAGCGGCCGGAGAGCCGCGAACGTTTGATCTCGCGCTACGAACGATTTGTGGCATGTGCCCGTCATCCCGCACTTCGTGACGTGCAGTTGCGCCTACGAGCCCAGCTCGACGACCTGTTGACCGATGCGCTTCGACGCTCGGGCCGGTCGGCTCCCGAGGGGCAATTGCGCCGTCTTGTCGCGATGGTCGACGGTGCGATGATCACGGCTCTGGGGGAGTACGACCCGGACCCACGGGGGTTGGCCAGGGGAATGCTCTTGGAATCGATCGACGTGATGGCGCCGCCGGTCTAGCTCGGTCTCTATCGGGGGTAACGGCACTGCTCGGCCACCGTTAGACTGAGGCCTCGTGAGCCGCATCCCGAATGTCCTTGCCAACCGCTACGCCAGCCCGGAGCTCGTTGCTCTGTGGTCTCCCGAGTACAAGATCGTGCTCGAGCGTCAATTGTGGGTGGCGGTGTTGCGTGCGCAGGCAGAGCTGGGCATCGACATTCCGGCCGACGCCATCGACGACTACGAGCGTGTCATCGACAACGTCGACCTCGAGTCCATCGCGGACCGCGAGCGGGTCACCCGCCACGACGTGAAGGCACGCATCGAGGAATTCAACGCACTCGCCGGGCACGAGCAGGTCCACAAGGGCATGACCAGCCGCGACCTCACCGAGAACGTCGAGCAGCTGCAGATCGTGCGTTCTCTCGAACACGTCTACAACCACGGCATCGCCGTCGCCGCCCGTCTGGGTGAGCGCGCCGCCGAGTACTCGTCCATCGTTATGGCCGGCCGCTCGCACAACGTCGCAGCTCAGGCCACCACCTTGGGCAAGCGTTTCGCTTCGGCCGCCGACGAGCTGCTGGTTGCACTGACGCGTCTGCGCCAGCTGATCGACCGGTACCCGCTTCGTGGGATCAAGGGCCCGATGGGGACCGCTCAGGACATGCTCGACCTCCTCGACGGCGATGCGGCCAAACTCGAGCAGCTCGAAGCGAAGGTTGCGGAGCACCTCGGATTCGCTCACGTGTTGACCAGCGTCGGCCAGGTGTACCCGCGTTCCCTCGACCACGACGTCATCTCCGCGCTCGTTCAGGTCGGCGCGGGACCGTCGTCGTTTGCACACACGCTCCGCCTGATGGCCGGCCACGAGTTGGTCACCGAAGGCTTCCAGCCCGGCCAGGTCGGCAGCTCGGCGATGCCGCACAAGATGAACACCCGCTCGTGCGAGCGAGTCAACGGACTTCAGGTGATCCTGCGCGGATACGGCTCCATGGCAGCCGAGCTTGCGGGTGCGCAGTGGAACGAGGGCGACGTCTGCTGCTCCGTCGTGCGCCGCGTCGCGCTTCCGGACGCGTTCTTCGCGATCGACGGCATGTTCGAGACCTTCCTGACCGTGCTGATCGAGATGGGCGCGTACCCGGCCGTCATCGAGAAGGAACTGACCAGGTATCTGCCGTTCCTCGCCACGACGCGCGTGCTCATGGCCGCCGTCCGCGCCGGCGTCGGACGCGAGACCGCACACGAGGCGATCAAGGAGAATGCCGTCGCAGTTGCGCTGGCGATGCGTGAAGAGGGCAAGGAGCCCGACCTGCTCGATCGCCTTGCCGCCGACGACCGTTTGCCGCTCGACCGCGTTGCACTCGACGAGGCCCTGGCCGACAAGGCTGCTTTTGTCGGTGCCGCTTCGGCTCAGGTCGATGCCGTTGTCGCCGAGGTGCAGAAACTTGTCGACGCCAACCCCGAAGCTGCGGCGTACGCGCCGTCGCCGATTCTGTAAGGGCTACGCCCCGTGCGCCTTTTCGGTGGTCACCACTACCGAAAAGGCGCACAGGGGCCGGAGACCATGGACTGCATCTTCTGTTCCATCATCGCCGGTGAGGCCGAGGCCAGCGTCGTCTACGACGACGCGAATGTCCTTGCCTTCATGGATATTCGGCCGTTCACATCCGGCCATCTCCTGGTCGTGCCGAAGCGCCACGCCAGTGGATTGTCCACGCTCGATCCCGACGACGGTGCCAGGATCTTCGCCGTCGCGCAGAAGATTGCCGCGGCGATGCGTACCGGATCTCTCCCCGTCGACGGAGTGAATCTGCACCTCTCCGACGGAGCTGTTGCGGGGCAGGAAGTCTTCCATGTTCATCTGCATGTCATTCCGCGAAATCGCGGCGACGGCTTCGGCCTGCGCGCCCTACCTCGCACGCCCAATCGGACAATCCTCGACAGCACGGCTGCCGTCATTCGAGGCGCACTGAACTAGAGGTTCACCCGGTGTGGGTGATTCGCGCCGAGGTTTCTCCCAGCACCATCTGGGTATGGCCGACATCGAACTGACGTATTCCTCCGGACTTGTCCCGAGGGACGGAGAGCTTCCCGCTCGCGAAACCATCGCAACGGTCTTCGACGAGCTCGACTTCCAAACAGCAGTGCAGGCGTACTTGTGGGCCATACCCATCGTGTCCTGGGCTCAGTGGATGGACGTGCATACCAACATCTTCGGAGCAACTGCCTCCGATATCGTCGTCTACCGCTCATATCGTGACCGACTAGGCCTGATCACCGCCAACGCGACGACTCCGTACATCTTGAACTTTTTCGCTCTCGGTGCAACGGGGCCGTTGGTGATCGAATTGCCGCCAGGGCCGACCGCCGGGGGCATCGCAGATTTCTGGCAACGAGAATTCGCGGTGCTCGGTGAGATGGGCCCCGATGCAGGCAAGGGTGGCAAGACCCTGGTAGTCGGCCCAGGCCAGAGTGCCGAGGACACAGGCGATTACACCGTTGTCCACTCCCCGATGATGCACATCATGTTCGGCTTCCGCACGCTCGATCCCGACCCGGCGCGCTCGGACGCGTTGGTCGACGCCGTCCGGGTGTACCCGTACTCCGATCGTGAGAATCCGAGTCCGACGCGTCTGGTCTCACCGGACGGCAAGCCCTGGAGCGGAATTCAGCCGCGAGACCTTCGATACTGGGAACTCCTGCACGACATCGTGCAGGACGAACCTGTCGAAGAGCGCGACCGCTTCCCGATGGCGTGGCTTCGGCAGCTGGGGATTGAGAAGGGCAAGCCCTTCGCCCCGGATGATCGAGTGAGAAAGATCTTGCAACGGGCCGTCGAAGTGGGGGAGGTGTTCGCCCAGGCGAATGCGTTCGTCAAACGCTTCCCCGGTTCGCGCTACTGGCCGGATCGCCAGTGGGACTTGGCGATTGTCCTGGACAACTCAGCTCAGCGAGGGGACAACTACGACGAGTTCTACGAACGCGCGTCGTGGTTCTACGAGGCGGTCACCTTCTCCGAGGCGATGAAGAGTACGACGCCCGGACTCGGGCAGGCATATCTGGGTAGCTACGCCGACGCCGAGGGCCACTGGTTGGACGGAGCAAAGAGTTACACACTCCACGTACCCGCCGATGTCCCGGCAAAGTTGTTCTGGTCCGCGACGGTCTACTCGGTCGACACACGCTGCCTTGTCGACAACGAGCAGGGCCGAGGTGACCGTGGCTCGCGAGATCCCGATCTTGTTGTCAACGAGGACGGTTCGGTGGATCTTTACTACGGACCTACAGCTCCGGTAGGGAAGGAACCCAATTGGGTTCAGACCATTGTGGGTCAGCACTGGTTCTCGTACTTCCGCTTCTACGGACCGCTCGAACCGTATTTCGATCGGACTTGGAAGCTTGGTGACATCGAGCCGGCCTAGAGCGTGGTCTGTCTCACGGACTGCCGATCAGTTCGACAACGGAGTCCAGAAGGACACTGCGCCAGCACAACCAGTCGTGGCCGCCGTCGAAGATCCGACACGATACTTGCGCTCCTGCGGCCTTCAGTGCCTGTGCGACCGCTGCGCTGTGCCCGACCATGTCGGACTCGTGCTTACCTACTTCGAGGACAACGCGTAAACCGTCCGGTACGCCGTCGCGCTCGATCCGTGCGGCTATGTCTCCACCCGGCGGGCCGTCTTCCCCGCGCTTCAATCCGGTTGGCCACCAGAACGAACCGGACCCGCTGGCGACCAGCGCGAAGTGTTCGGGGAATTCGAGTGCTGCGAACATCGAAGCCAGGCCGCCGAAGCTCTGCCCCGAGACCACCGTTCGCGTTCGATCAGACGAGAAGGGTGTGACGGCGCGCACCTGCGGAAGCAGTTCGTCGACGACTGCACTCCAGTAGTCGCGGTTGCACGGCAATTCCTGCGAACGGCGTTGATTGTCAACGGAATCGATGGCCAGCAGAACGCAGGATTTCAGTTTGCCGGTCTGGACCGCACGATCGAACGCGGCGCCTGCCGGCATGACCTCGGCCCAGTGACGCCCGTCGAGAAGTATCACGAGCGGCCGTTCTTCGAGCGGTGTCAATCCGTCGTCCACGGTCTCGTAGATCCACACCGGCCGCTCGACGTCCAAAGTCGAACTAGCCCAGGTGAGCTGTATCGACTTCCTGAAAACTGGAGCATCCCAACCGAACTGGACCGGCGCCGAGGGCATCTCGGCGACGGAACGCCTTGTGTCCACACCTGCGGAAAGCGGATTGAGTGGGTCGGCAATTCGGTGCTCGAGCAACCCCAACCAGCGGGTGCGGCGGGTCGAGTCTTCCTTGCCTGCTCCCGGATAGTCGAACTCGTCGACTACGGACTTCGGTACCGGGATGATGCTGTAACTGCTACGCCAGGTGTTCGAGACTTCGGCGGTGTAGAACCACACCGGACTGTCGCCGAGTCGCTGCATCACGCTGAGTTGTTCTGCGTGATGGTCGGTCAGCGAATTTGCATCCAGGTAAACGCGCTCGACCTCGGTCTCCTCGGGCTGACGCCAGAGGAACGTAACTCGAACAGTCTGTGTATCAATGCTTTCGATGTCGGCGTTCGTTGTTGCACTATCCGATTCCAGGACGTCTCGATGTCGGGCGAGGCTGCGAGGGTAGCGGACAATTCGGTCACCGCCTGAGTTAGCATGAGCACAGCCTAACCTAATTTGATGGGCTTTTGAATTCGAGGAGTGGTCCGGCAGTGGGCGTCACAATGAAAAAATCACGCACCCTGAAGGTGCTCTCCGCAGTCTTGGTGGCAGGGTTCGCCCTCGTCGGTTGTAGTTCTGCGGATGCCGATTCCGATGCTGACTCAGCTGCATCGCAGGGTAATTGGCCGCGTACCGTGGAAACGCCGAAGGGGCCGGTGGAGATCACGTCGAAGCCGGAGAGGATCGTCTCGACCAGTGTGACGCTGACGGGCACGCTGTTGTCGATCGACGCTCCGGTGGTGGCTACCGCATCGACGGGACCGAACACCGACGTCTCGGATGCGCAGGGGTTGTTCACACAGTGGGGCGACATAGCAGAAGAACGCGGACTTGCAGTGTTGCCGATGGGCGGTGCGAACGCGGAATCCGTTCTGGCGCAGAACCCGGACCTGATCGTCGTCTCGGCAACTGGAGGTGACTCCGTCGTCGATCTGTACGAACAGTTCACGGCCATCGCGCCGACAATCGTGGTGGACTACGGCGGAAGTAGTTGGCAGGAAGTCGCCGCTGTGCTGGGTAAGGCGACAGGTCTCGAAGACAACGCGGCGGCCACGGTCGCGAAGTTCGACAGCGCAGTAGAGGCCGCGAAGGCCAAGATCACACTTCCCCCGCAGCCGACCACTGCGCTGGTCTACTACGAGGACGGCAGCGGCGCCAATATCTGGACGCACGAGTCGGGGCAGGCGAAGTTGCTCACGGCGATGGGTTTCACGGTCGCCGACATTCCCGAGTCCGCGAAGAGCAGTGAATCCATGGGTAAGCGCAAGGACATCATTCAGGTCTCGGCGGAGAACCTCTACGACGGTATCGCGGGCAACACCCTGATCTTGGTCAGTGCCGACGACGGTGCGGTGAAGGCGGTCGAGGCACTTCCACTGTTGGCCCAGCATCCGGCAATTCGTGATCACCACGTCTATGCCGTGGGTCTGGACACCTTCCGTCTCGACTACTACAGCGCAACCAACATGGTGAACCGGTTGGTCGAGCAGTTCAGCTGAGCCATAAGTACTAGGCCTTTCACCTTCAACTAGTGCTTTGGTAGGAGCCGGGAATCGAACATTCCCTTCACGTTCGCCGAATGTGGGACCAAGTGGTGCGCGCATGCCACCATGAACGTCAATCATCGGATGCGGAATGGGGAGTGGATGTTCGACTCGGCTGGTCAGAATGCCCCGGGGCAAGCCCTGGCATCGCGAGGGTGGGGACGTTTCAACCTGAACAACCCGGCCACGGCGGCCGTGATCGTCGGCCTGCTGAGTGTGCCGTGGGTGTTCGGTCTCGCCAGTCTCAAGACTGAACCCGAGACGAGCAATCGAGTGCTGAGCGATCCGGGAACCGTCGTCGGCATCATGGGTTTCCTGACGGTGTTGACCGTTGTGGCGTGTGCGCGCCGGCGGTACCCGATCGCGTACTACCTCCTGACGTTGGCAGGATCCGGCGGATTGATGCTCTTCCTCGGCAGTCGATCGCTGGGGGCCACGCCGCTTTTCTGGTTCGCGATCATGGCAGTGTCCATCCGAGTGACAGGCATGCGCCTGGTCGGACTGCTGGTCCTCGGAATGGCGATGGACGTGATCTTGGCGATGTATCTCACCGAACGGGACGGGCTGACGGTCGCCGAGGTTCAGGTGGGGGAGTTGCCTCACTTGTTCCTCGAACCGGCGGCAAACACCGTCACGAGTTTTCTGGTCGTCGCAGCCATGGGAAAGATCGTCGCGCGCCTGCGAAAACAAGCAGTGGAGAACAGTCAGGCAGTAGCGGATCTGCACCGGGACCGCGAACGCAAGATTGCGAATGCCGTTGTCGCCGAACGGCAGGACATGGCACGTGAACTGCACGATGTCGCTGCCCACCACATGACCGGCATGATCATCCAGGCTCGTGCCGCCGACAAGTTCTTCTCGAGCAATCCCGAACAAGCACAAGCCCTTCTGGGGGGCGTCATCGAGCAGGGTCAGCGGGCCCTCAACAGCTTGCGGCAGATCGTGGGGATACTTCGCCTGGGTGAGGAAGACCCCGATTTCCCGACGCCCATGGTCTCCGACATCGACGAGTTGGTGGACGACTGCAAGCGCACCATCTCGTCGATCTCGTTGGAGAAGGTCGGCCGCTTCGACGACCTGGACAGCGGAGTCCAGTTGACGTGTTACCGCATCGTGCAGGAGGCGTTGTCGAACGTCCTTCGCCATGCGCCGGGTAGCGAGTCCAAGGTGTGTCTGAGTCGAGAAGCCGGTGCGGTGAGGGTACGGGTGGTCAATACTCTCGGGAATGCTCGCCCGGCCTCCGACGGGCAAAACCTCGGAATTGTGGGAATGCGCGAACGCGCGACGCTCATGGGTGGTCAATTGGACGCCGGACCGAATTCGGAAGGTGAGTGGGCTGTGCAGGCACTGGTGCCGGTGAACGGGAGGATCAACGCATGATCGATGTCCTTATTGCAGACGACCAGCAGGTGGTACGGCAGGGGTTCGAGCTGTTTCTCTCCGGTCACCCCGAGATTCGCGTCGTCGGGCATGCCAAGACGGGAGTCGAGGCGTACGAGCAGGTGCGTGCACTGCGTCCGGAGGTCGTGCTGATGGATATCCGAATGCCGCACGGCGACGGGTTGACTGCGACCCGGGAGGTCCTTGCCGAGTTTCCCGGGACCCGCGTCATCGTGATCACCACGTTCGATCTCGACGAGTACGTTTTCGAGGCGCTCGACAGCGGTGCCGCAGGGTTCTTGCTCAAAGACGCCGATCCCGAAGAGCTCTCGTCGGCAGTGTTGACCGTGGCCGAAGGTGGTTCGGTGCTCTCGCCGAGATTGACGTCGAGACTGATCGTGGAGTTCGCGAGGCGTAAGCCGGCACCGATGTCCACGGCGCGCTCCGGATCGGATCACGGTCTCAGTGCGCGTGAAATGGATGTGGTGCAGTTGCTGTCACAAGGCTTGGGAAACAACGACATCGCAGATTCCCTCAGCCTCGAACAGAGCACGGTGAAGTCGCACATCAGCAACATCTGCAAGAAGCTGCAGGTGCGTACCCGTGTGCAGATCGTCATCTGGGCGTACCGAAACAACGTGATCTCCGTATCGCGCTGACGCACGGGACGCTGCGGCGCATCCGCCGCGGCACGGGCAGAGAAGTACACGTGCCCCGGGTCCGATCCCTCGTCGAACCCGGGGCATCCGTGCCACTCAGCCCAGCAGTTTGGCTTTGAGCGTCATGACAGTCGCCGGGCTCAGACCCAGGCCCTCGGTCAGGTACCGATCGACCGACCCGTAGGTCTGGTCCAACTGGGCGAGACCGGCATCGAGATAGCTTGCCTCGACACCCAACAGAGGCTCCATGTTGACGGCCATCTGTTCGCCCAGGCTCGCCGCGATGCCCGCGCGCGTGGCCTTCATGCCTTCGGCTGTGTACTCGTTGGTCAGCAAATAGTCGTTCATGATCACCGCGCGGTCGACACCGGCGATACTCAGCAGCAGAAACGACGTCCAGCCGGTGCGGTCTTTGCCTGCGGTGCAGTGGAAGACCTGTGCACCTTCGGTTTCCGCGAGACCCGTGAGCAACTGCGCGAACCCGGCTCGCTCCGTCGCTCCGGTGACGAAGGCGCGGTTCATGTCCTGCATCATCGATCGTGAGTCCTCGGGGGACTTGATCTTCGCGACCATCTCGGCGATGTTCCCGGACAGGATCGGAATGTTCTCGTACGCAACCCCGTCGGGCAAGACATCGGGCTTACTGGCGATCTCGGGTTCAGTGCGCAGATCGTAAACCTTTGTCAGTCCCAGCTTTTCGAGATTGCTCATGTCATCGCCCTTGGGCGTGATCGCGTTCGCGCGGTAGAAGACTCCCTTGTTCACGGGCAGGCCGAAAGTCCCCGAGTATCCGGCGCCGGTGCCTGCGACGTCGCGGAAATTGTCGATCCCGGTCAGCCGCGGCGCATCTGGGGTCTGCTCGGAACTGCCGAGGTTGCTGGATCCGAAATCCAGCGAGCCGAACAGCGGAGCCGAGGGGCCAGGTTCGGCCTGCGCGATCGAGGCGCCGAAACCGGTGATGAGAAAGCTACTGGTCAACGCAATGGCCGCGGCAGACCGTAGTGAGCAGGTACGGGTGGATCGGGACATGTGTGAGCCCTTCGTCGAGCGGAGAGAGTGGCGAGTCGATGAGGTATCGCGAAGGCAAGGTAGCGAGTTCGCGTGTCCGATTCGAGAGGAATCTTGCTTTGCTCCCTCTCAGTGGGAGGCGTGCTGCTGTGAGCGTGGGCGGCTCGGGAGGCGCAGTTCATTCCTCGGGAGCTGTGTTTGTGTAAAGGTCCAGTGCCCTGATATTGGTTAGCCTCACCAAATCAATTCCGGAGCAGTCCGGTGCGTTCAGATGGAGTTCAACATGCGGGTTCAAGGTCTGTCGCGGTTTCGCCGCGCAGTGGTGATCGGCGCAGCAGCTGCGCTGGCGGTCGGCGTCGCCGGCTGCAGCAACTCCGAGGAGGCGTCGTCCGAATCGTCGACGACAGCCGCGAGCTCGCAGACCCGTGTCTTCGAGGCGCAGAACGGATCCATCGAGATCCCGAGCGACCCGCAGCGGATCGTGGCCTGCGGATACGCAGTTCTGCCGCTGATTCAGGCGGGAGCGAACCTGGCAGCAGTATGCGAGTGGACCCGTGAACTCGGCAACATGGACGACAAGACCAAGGCCGCTTACGAAGCTCTGCCGAAGGTCGCACCCGACGGCAACGTCTCCCAGCTCAACTACGAGGGAATCGTCGCTGCCGAGCCCGATCTGATCATCATGGGCGTTCCCGCTCGAGTCGAAAGCCAGCTGGACATGGCGCAGCTCGAGGCGGCCGCTCCCGTCGTCTTCCTGGGACCGACGGTTCCTGCTGATTGGCGAGTGCTGGGCGAGCAGTTCGCCGATGCCGCGAATGTCTCCGACACCTACGGCGAGTTCAAGGACGACTACGACGCCAAAACCGCCGAACTGGCCGCGAAGTACAAGGACAAGCTCGGCTCGTTGACCTTCGGCGGCGTGTGCAACGTCTGCAAGCCGGAGGCCGGCACCTTCTCACGCGAGTACGCGTCTTCGTACACGACCAATCTCTTCGACGGACTCGGACTGCAGTTCCCCGGCACCCCCGCAGACCCCGCCGACATCCACGTCGAACAGGTATCCATCGAGAAGATCGGCGAAAATCTCGGAAATGTCGACGTGATCGTCTACGGCCTCAACGCCGACGGCTCGATGTCTCCGCAGTTGCAGGAGCTGGTCAATTCCGAGCTGTGGAAGGAATTGCCCGCAGTGAAGGCCGGCAACGTCGTCCAGGTCCAGCATTCGCTGGCCGCGACCTATCAGACGGCTCTTCTGACGCTGGATTCGATCGACGAGGGCCTGTCGAAGCTGCCCGCAAACCAGTAGTTCATCGACTGTGACGGTGGCCTCTCGCCTGCTGGCGAGGGGCCACCTGCATATCCAGATGAGCAGGGCGGACAGCTCTCCGATCGGCGAGGACGCTTACCTGTCCCGGCTACCGGGGTTCTGTACGAACTGCGAACGCCCGATAGGGTGACCGGGTGCGTCCTACACTTGATTCCTACACTCATCTGGCCGGTGGCAAGGTCCGTGACCTTTACACGATCGACGACGAGCATCTGCTGCTTGTCGCGAGTGATCGGATCTCGGCCTACGACCACGTGCTCAGCACGCCGATCCCGGACAAGGGTCGCGTGCTCACCGCGATGAGCGTGTTCTTCTTCAACGTCCTCGGTGGCACCAACCACCTGGCCGGCGAGCCCGACGACGATCGCATCCCGGAAGAGGTTCTCGGCCGCGCTCTCGTGGTGCGCTCCCTCGACATGGTTCCCGTCGAATGCGTCGTTCGTGGCTTCCTCACCGGCTCCGGCTTGGTCGACTACAACAACACCGGCGCAGTGTGCGGCGTCGCGTTGCCCGAGGGCCTCGTCGAGGCCTCGCGTCTGCCCGACCCGATCTTCACCCCGGCGTCCAAGGCGGCTCTCGGGGATCACGACGAGAACATCAGCTTCGATCAGGTAGTGGAGAAGGTCGGCCAGAAGCTGGCAGTGCAGCTTCGCGAGGACACTCTCGACGTCTATGCCCGCGCCTCCAACTTCGCAGCCGATCGCGGAATCATCCTTGCCGACACCAAGCTCGAATTCGGTCTCGACTCCGCTGGAAACCTCGTGCTCGCCGACGAGGTGCTCACCCCCGACTCGTCGCGCTACTGGCCTCTCGAAGGCTACGAAGCGGGCAAGGTGCAGCCCAGTTTCGACAAGCAGTTCGTGCGCGACTGGCTCACGAGCCCTGAATCCGGCTGGGACCGTAGCTCGGACACGACACCGCCGCCGTTGCCGCAGGAGATCGTCGACGCGACCCGTGCACGCTACATCGAGGCGTACGAGCGCATTTCCGGTCTGTCCTTCGACGATTGGGTCGGTCCCAGCGCATGAGCCTGATCCCGCCGGTCGCAAAGAAGGTCCCCACCGAACGTACCCATCACGGACACACGTTCGTCGATGACTACGAGTGGCTGCGGGACAAGGACAACGCCGAGGTAGTCGCATACCTCGAAGCCGAAAACGCGTACACCGACGAGCAGACGGCCGCGCTCGAGCCGTTGCGCGAGAAGATCTTCCAGGAGATCAAGTCGCGGACGCAGGAAACCGACATGTCGGTGCCCACTCGCATGGGTAAGTGGTGGTACTACTCGCGCAGCGTGGAAGGCAAGTCGTACACCGTCCAGTGCCGGTGCCCCATCGCCGGTGAAGACGACTGGACTCCGCCCGACCTGACGCCCGGCGTCGAGCTGGCCGACGAGCAGATCCTCATGGACGGCAACGTCGAAGCCGAAGGGCACGAGTTCTTTTCGCTCGGCGCGTTCTCCATCAGCGAGGACGGCACGTTGCTCGCGTACTCGGTGGACATCGTCGGCGACGAGCGGTACACCTTGCGGTTCAAGAACCTCGAGACCGGTGAGATGCTCGCCGACGAGATTCCCGATACCGCGCCTGGCGCCACCTGGGCGATCGACCACAGTCACGTCTTCTACATGACGGTCGACGACTCCTGGCGTCCGGACACGGTGTGGCGTCACAAGCTGGGAACGCCGCAGAGTCAAGATGTTTCGGTGTTCCACGAGCCCGACGAACGGTACTGGGTTTCGGTGGGGTCCACCCGCAGCGAGAAGTACCTGATGATCTGGGTCGGTTCCAAGGTGACCAGCGAAGGCTGGATGCTGGAATCGGCGAACCCGGAAGGCGACTTCCGCGTCATCATCCCGCGTCGCGAGGGCGTCGAGTACGGGGCCGAGCACGCCGTGATCGGGGGAGAGGACCGCTTCCTGATCCTCCACAACGACGTCGTCGACGGCATCAAGGCAGAGAACTTCGTGTTGGTGGAAGCTCCCGTGTCGGATCCGATGAACATGACGACGCTGATCGAGCACAGCGCAGACGTTCGTCTGGAAGAAGCCGAAGCCTTTGCCGGACACCTCGTCCTGAGCTACCGACGCGAGGCGCTCACTCGGGTTGCCGTGTGGCCGTTGACGGGTGACGGCTACGGCGAACGCCACGAGATCGACTTCGACGAAGAACTCTTCAGCATCGGCATGGGGTCCAACCCGGAATGGGCGCAGCCCACCATCCGGCTCGGATTCACCTCATTCATCACTCCCGGGCAGGTGTACGACTACTACGTCGCCAGTGGTGAACTGGCACTGCGTAAGTCGCAGCCCGTTCTCGGAGACTTCGATGCGAGTAACTACGAGCAGCGTCGCGACTGGGCAGTAGCCGACGACGGAACCCGCATTCCGCTCTCGATCGTGAGGCGCGTAGGTGCGCCGGAAGGTCCCGCGCCGCTGCTGTTGTACGGCTACGGTTCCTACGAGGCGAGCATCGACCCGTCGTTCTCGGTTGCCCGCTTGTCGTTGCTCGATCGCGGTGTCGTCTTCGTCGTCGCACACGTGCGCGGCGGCGGCGAGATGGGCCGTCACTGGTACGAAAACGGCAAGACGCTCACCAAGAAGAACACCTTCACCGATTTTGTCTCTTGCGCAAAGCATTTGATCGACACCGGTGTCACGTCGGCCGACCGGATGGTTGCCGACGGCGGTAGTGCAGGTGGACTGCTGATGGGCGCTGTCGCCAACATCGCTCCGGAACTGTTTGCCGGCATTCTCGCCAACGTTCCGTTTGTCGACCCGTTGACGTCGATTCTCGATCCGTCGCTGCCGTTGACGGTCATCGAGTGGGACGAATGGGGAGATCCGCTGCACAACAAGGACGTCTACGACTACATGCGCTCGTACAGCCCGTACGAGAACGTGGAAGCCAAGGACTATCCCGCCATTCTTGCGATCACGAGCATCAACGACACCCGTGTTCTGTACGTGGAGCCGGCCAAGTGGGTCGCAAAACTGCGCGCCACCAAGACCGGTGATGCTCCGCTACTTCTCAAGACCGAGATGAGCGCCGGACACGGCGGTGTCAGCGGTCGGTACGAGAAGTGGAAAGAGGTCGCGTTCGAGTTCGCCTGGGTGTTGGACACCGTGGGCGCGAACTAGCTTCTGTGTCAATCAGGTTCGGTGACTGTCAGGTTCTGTGTCAATCAGGTTCTGCGGTAACGAACCTGAGGGCGCCCAGCGCGCCCGTACTCGGTCTCCCGGGTGAGCATGCCGTCGTCTGCCAGCTTTTCCAGGTAGCGCCAGGCTGTCACCCGGGACACGCCGACCGATGCTGCCACCTCGGCGGCGGTCACAGGACCTTCCGAATCCCGGACGGACGCTGCGACGAGTCCGAGTGTTTGAGACGCAAAGCCTTTCGGTGCCGCTGCTCGATCGTCGGACGTTCGTAGCGCGGACATCGCGCGGTCGATGTCGTGTTGACTGACCGCAGACTCTCCAGCGGGAAGCGCTGCACGATATTCGAGGTAGCGCTCGAGCTTGTCGCGGAATGCTGCGAAAGTGAACGGCTTGAGAAGATAGAGGACGATCCCGCGAGCCACGGCGCTTCGGACCACCTCCAGATCGCGCGCCGAGGTAACCGCGATGATGTCCGGACTGGGCCGCAAACCGCCCAGGGCGGAAGCCACGTCGAGACCGCTGGCGTCGGGCAACCCGATGTCGAGCAGGACCAGGTCGATGGGCTGGTCGGTGGCGTTGGCCGCCGTAACTGCACGCACGGCGGCGTTCCCGGAATGAACCACGCCGTGGACCACGAATTCCGGCACTCGCTCGACGTAGGAACGGTGTGCCTGCGCGATCAACGGTTCGTCGTCGACTATCAGTACACGGATCATCGCGGCGCTTCCGCCTCGCGCAGCGGGATGCGGACCACCAGCATGGAGCCCATCGCCGGTTCGCTGGTGAGCGTGCCGCCGTGCCGTTTCACCACTTGAGAGACCAGTGCGAGACCGAGTCCGCGAGAGCCGGATTTTGTGGAGTAGCCACGGCCCTTGGCCTTTTCGAGTGCTTCGGGTGTCATTCCCGGGCCGCTGTCGGCGACGGCAACAACCATCATCGAATCCTCTTCCATTACCGTCACTTCCACCCACGGAGACTCGCTCGCGCGCGATGCGTCAATAGCATTGTCCACGAGATTGCCGACCAGCGTGACCAACTCGCGTGCATTGAGCGAAGGAACCGGACCGAGCGCGGTGTCTTCGGTGATGGTCAGGTCGACCCCGCGTTCGGTCGCTTCACTCATTTTCCCGAGCAGCAGTGCGGCGAGCGCCGGTTCGTGGACCGCATTCATCAGACGATCTATCAACTGTTGGGACACTCGCAATTCATTGGTGGCGAAGGCCACTGCGTCGTCGTTCCGGCCCAACTCGACCATCGTGATGATCGTGTGCAGACGATTTGCACTCTCGTGGGCTTGCGATCGAAGCGACTCGGCAAAACTGCGTACCGAATCCAATTCCCCGAGTACGTTCTGTAATTCGGTGTGATCGCGAATTGTCAGCACGGTGCCAATTCTGTTGCCCTCCCACTCAACCGGGTGTTGGTTGACCACCAGCACACGCTTGTCGGTGAGGTGCACTTGATCCTTCGCGGGAGAGGCGTCGTCGACTCGCATGGTCTCGGGGATGGACGAAAGTGGCACGGGCCCGTCCGGTAGATCGAGGAGGCGACGCGCTTCGTCGTTGACGATATCCACTCGCGCATCTCTGCTTCGGCCTCGCCCCATCACCACCAGACCCTCACCGATGCTGTGCAGGACGGCGTCGTGGTGTTCGTACATGGTGCGCAGTTCATCCGGCGCCATCCCCAGGGTCTGTCGCCGGATACGCCGACTCACCAGAAGTGAACTCAGGAGGGCGGCAAGAAGACCGCCGCCGGCAACGAACAGGATGACCGGAACACTTTGGGCGAACTGCTTGCTGATCTGCTCGCGGGTGACACCGGCAGAAACCAGACCGACCAGGGTTCCGCCGGAATCGTAGACAGGAGTGACTGCGCGGATCGACGGCCCCAGCGATCCGGCGTACGTCTCTGTGAAGGTCACGCCGGCAAGTGCGCGGTCGATGTTCCCGGTGAAGAGTTGACCGATCAGCTCCGGGCTCGTGTGGGTGAACCGAGTGCGATCAGGCGCCATCACCACGATGAAATCGACGCCGGTTGCCTGTCGGATCTTCTCGGTCTGTGGTTGCAGAATCGCGGTCGGGTCCGGACTCGTCAGGGCTGCCGCCGTCGAATCCGACAGGGCGAGAGTCTGCGCTATCGAGCTCACCTGCCTGCGGATCGCGTCGTCGCTGTCTCGGCGTTCGTCGACAACTGCGAGCGCGGCCCCCACGCCGATGACCAGCGCCAACAACGCCAATTGCAGGAGCAGGATCTGCCTGGCGACGCTCATACGTCGGCCGGTCTTTCGTTCGACCATCGAGCGCCTCCTGAACGTAATGAACACAAACTTCCGGGCCCACCTGTTTGCAACAAGAATTCTCCACGACTCGAAGTGATCCCGATCACTTCACAGATATCCGATCCAAAGGACACCCCATGAGCAGCACGGCAACAGGGACAGTAGACGGTTCCCCACAGCCCGAGGGCACCAAGGCAAAGCGCGACAAGACGCATTGGCTCTACATGAGCGTCATCGTCGCGGTCATCGGCGGCATCCTCGTCGGTTGGCTCGCACCCGAGTTCGGTAAGTCCGTCGGTGTACTCGGCACGTTGTTCGTCAGCCTGATCAAGATGATGATCAGCCCGGTCATCTTCTGCACCATCGTGCTCGGCATCGGCTCGGTTCGAGCGGCGGCCAAGGTCGGCAAGGTCGGCGGCCTCGCACTCGCCTACTTCATCGGGATGTCCACCATCGCACTCGCGATCGGCCTGGGCGTCGGCAACCTGCTCAACCCGGGCAGTGGCCTGAACATCACGCCCAATGCGGCCTCCGTGGCCAAGCTTGCAGATCAGGCCCACAGCGCGGGCGGTACCTGGGACTTCATCGCGTCCATCATTCCGACGTCGATGCTGTCCTCCCTCACAGCCGGCAGCGTGCTGCAGACTCTGTTCGTCGCCCTTCTGGTCGGCTTCGCGATCCAGTCGCTCGGCAAGTCGGGTGAACCGATCCTCAAGGCCGTCGGATACATCCAGAAGCTCGTGTTCAAGATCCTGACGATGATCCTCTGGCTCGCCCCGATCGGTGCTTTCGGTGCCATCGCCAGCGTCGTCGGCCAGACCGGTTTGAACGCCGTCGTCCAGCTCGGCACGCTGATGATCGGCTTCTACCTGACCTGCCTGATCTTCGTCTTCGGTGTTCTCGGAACGCTGCTGCGCGCGGTCACCGGATTCAACATCTTCAAGCTGGTCAAGTACTTGGCCCGTGAGTACCTGCTCATCTTCGCCACGTCGTCCTCCGAATCGGCACTGCCGCGTCTGATCGCCAAGATGGAGCACGTAGGCGTCGAGCGCACCACGGTGGGCATCGTCGTTCCCACGGGCTACTCGTTCAATCTCGACGGCACCGCGATCTACCTGACGATGGCCTCGATCTTCATCGCCGACGCCATGGGACAGCCACTCGGTTTCGGTGAACAGCTCTCGCTGCTGGTGTTCATGATCATCGCCTCCAAGGGCGCTGCCGGAGTCAGCGGCGCCGGTCTGGCCACGCTGGCAGGCGGACTGCAGAGCCATCGCCCCGAGCTTCTCGACGGCGTCGGACTCATCGTCGGAATCGACCGCTTCATGTCGGAAGCGCGAGCGATCACCAACTTCTCGGGCAATGCGGTTGCGACTCTCCTGGTCGGCGCCTGGACCAAGACGATCGACAAGGAACGCGTCGTCGAGGTACTCGACGGGAAGATTCCGTTCAACGAAGCCACGATGCTCGACGACGAGGACGAAGAAGAGCAGCACAAGCTCGAAACGACTCCGACCGGCACCAAACAGTCGTTCGTGAGTCATCACTAGAAACGTCCGCTCTGCTGAACGTTTGACTGCGCTGCAGGCGCGGAACCCGATCTACGATCAGTGATCCTGGTCGTAACGATGAAAGAGACCGCCGCACCAACCGTGCGACGGTCTCTTTCTGTTCGTGGCTAGGTGTACCAGGTCGGTTCGGGAATCTCGCCGGTCAGAAAACGACTACCGACTTCACGGCGCTTGTACGCGAGCGGATCGTGAAGGGTATGCGTCCGGATGTTGCGCCAGTAGATGTCCAGGCCGACGTCGTTGGACGTGGCTCGGGCACCGGTCAGTTCGAAGATCTTGTTGCTGATCTCCAAGGAGACGTCGGCGGCGCGAAGTTTTGCGGCCGCGATGCGTACGGCGAGGTCGCCGCGAGCCTGCTCGGTGAGGTTTTCGCGAGCGTAGTGGAGCACGGCGTCGGCCTCACGGCTGACCTGATCCACGAAGGCCTCCGCTGCCCACAGCTTGGATTGCAAGTCGCCGTAGCCCTCACGGAGGTACCACTCGTCGGTTGCGATTTCGCGGTTGTCACCGCCGTACGGCCATGGACGCGTACGGGTTCGGGTGTACTCGGCGGCAGTGTCCAGTGCGCCACGAGCGATCCCGAGGTAGAAGTTGGCGAACACGATCTCGATCGCCGGGAAGTTCAGGGTGTTGTAGACCAGAGGTTGGAATTCCTTGTCGACAAAGCCTGCCGCACTTGCCCAGTCGACCTCGACGTCGTTGATCTCGACACTGCCGGAATCGGTGAGGCGCTGCCCGAGATTGTCCCAATCACCGCGGAAGACTATGCCGTCCTGAGCAGTCGGCACGATTGCGAACACATGCGTCGCAGTTCCGTCGATGATTCCTTCGAGCACCGTGAGGTCGGTGACTCGGCCGCCGGTGGAAAACGACTTCACACCGTTGAACACCAGGGTGTCTCCGCGGTCCGCGACGGTGAGGTCGGTGTCTCGAGGGTTGACCGCGCCGCCGAAGAAGAATCGGTTGCTCGTGTACAGCTCCTCGACAGCGGAGATCTGCGGATCGGTTCCGACCAATCTGGCTGCCCATGCCCACAGGTAGTGGTATCCGAGCAGTTGTCCGATGGAGCCGTCGGCGCGGGCGATCTCCCGAACCACCTTGTAGGCGGTCTCCCATCGCTGCCCGCCGCCGCCGAACTCGACCGGGCCCAGGAGCGTCACAAGACCACTGTCCTTGAGCAGCTGAACTTCTCGGAACGGTGGTTCGCCGGCTCGGTCGCGGGCGAGTGCGTCGGCGGCAAGGATGTTGCTCACCTCGCGAGCCCGGTCGATCCAGCCCTCGGATGTGTCGGGAACGCCGACGAAGACTTCGGTTTCACTGGTCACGGTCATGCCTGTTCATCCTTTTCGGTCGGTGCGGTCCCGATGGCCCACACGTAAATCGGTTCGGTTCCGTTGATTTCGTAGTCGCCGACAACTTTGGATTTGAAGACGACCGGATTGTGGCTGGCGACGGTGCGGGCGTTGCGCCAGAATCGATCGAGATCGAGGTCGCGGCTGACTCCGGAAGCACCGAGTGCGTCGAAGATCTTGGCCGTGGCCGGCACGACGAGTCCGATCGAGGCGACTTGCCCTCGCCCCGAATCGATTTCGGCTGCGATGTTGGCGGCCTTCTCCTCCTCCGGCGAGCCGGAGAATGCGGCTTCGTAAGCCCATTGGGACGACTGTGCTGCGTGCAGCGCTACGGCCTCGGCTGCAAAGGCTGCAGAGGACACCTCGCCGACAACTTGCTGGATCTGCGAATCCTGCGCGTATCTCGGAGCGTTGCCGTGACTGAAGGTTCGAGTGCGAGAGGCAACTCGACGAGAGATCTCGATCGTAGCAGCCTTGGCGATGCCGGCGAGAGTGGCGAGGTGGAACAATTGGTAGAACGCGGTCTGGTATTTGAATCGCGTCGAGAAGTCGAAGATGTTCTCCGGCTGTACAATTGCGTCCTCGTAGACGGACGAACCGGAGCCAGTCGTCTGCTGGCCGAACCCGTTCCAATCGTCACTGTGTGTGACACCGGGTTGTCTCGCCTCGACCGCCGCGATCACGAATGCGCCGGTGTCGGTGCGCTGCGAGTACAGGTCGATCCAGTCGGCGAAGATGGAACCCGTGCTGTAGAACTTTGCCCCGTTCGCCAGGAAATGGTCGGCATCGGGTGCGGGCGAGACCTTGGTGTTGGCTTCGCCCAATGCAACGTCGCCGATTTCGGTCCACGCGTTGCCGACCAACTGTCCCTCCGCAAAGCGTCGGAGCCAGATGTCACGCTCCGGGCCTGGGTCGGCGACCAGTCGGTCTTCGACAAATGCGAAATGTCCGCGCAGGGCCTGGGTGATATTGGAATCGGCGCTCGACAGCTCGACTAGTAAGCGGATCAATTGCGGGATGCTCGCACCCGATCCACCGTGTGTTGTCGGCACCCGAACGGCGCCGAAGCCTGCATTCTTGAGTGCGTCGATCTGTTGGAAGGGAAGTACGTGATCGCGTTCGCGTTCGACGACGCCTTGTGCGATGTCCGCGAAGATCGGACGGAATTTCTCTGCCAGTGTTTCGTAGTCGACCTCACTTTTGATCGGATCAGCAGACCGGGGTACGGCATTCGGCGTCAGTGCGGTGGTCATGGGAAGAATGCAAGCTGTAAACACCAGGGGCGTCGATCCTTCATCGCGACCTGATTCGAAGTGTTGTCAGTCCGCGCAAATCTCGGTTCGATGGCCTGCCGGGCACTCTTGTCGAAATCGAGTGGTCAGTGCGATTGCTCGTGAACGTGCTCGACGGTCCATCCGCTCCATTCGACGGTCCCTCCGGCACCACAATCATGTCGGAACGGCAGCCCTGGAGGACCGGAGCGAACGACGACGCGAAAGTCTCTCCCCTCCAACCGAAGATCGACAGTCGTGTGTTCTCCGTCGACACTCTCGCTGATGCTCTCGAGTGCGTCCGTGGCGACGATGTCGGTGGCGCGTCGGACAGCATGTTCGGCTGCCTGAGCGGCCTGTGACAGTGCCGCCCGGCCGCGCAGGTGCAGCAGCTGCAATTCTCCGGCTAGGTATTTCTCGGCAGCATCGATTGCGGAGTTGCCGTCCAGTCGGCTGAAATAGACTGCGGCAGGCCACGCAATCATGTTGGCCGCGAAACGATCTCCGCCGATGTGACTGCATTCCCACACATCTGCGATCTGTGCCGCGTTCAGTGCCGACACGACCGGGCGGCCGAGTTCCGCGCAGCACGCATCCTTCTTTCCATGTGTGCAGACTGCGAAGAGCGGTTCCGTGCGGGAGCGGCCGAAGTCGGGTTCCGCTCCGGTGGCCATCGATTCGAACGGCAGTACCGACAGGTCCTCGTATCGGTCGACCGCCCCTTCCCGCATCCATTGGCGTGTGCCGTCCGTCCAGGCGAGTACACACGTCGGGGTGAGCACCCGGCGGTTGCGGGTCCGCCGGATCACCACGACACGGATACGGCCCTGCGCTGCGTAGATCTTTTCGGTGAGCGCGACGGGGAGAACGTCGTCAGGGGCGGACGCCGGCCAGGGGCCGGGGTGCTCGATCAATACCCACAGATGTGTCATTCCGGCGCGACCGACCATAGGTTCGCCGGCGGTCGACGACTGCCGTGTACAGGCGTGAGGGCGTCGACTGGTTTGCGGATTGGCGACAAATTCCGAAAGGCACTGCATAGATCCTTTCCCCAGGACACCGTCGCTGTGGCAGGGGAGGGAAGACATGATGAGGCTCCAGTCTCGTAGGTTAGGCTCACCAGACTATTGGATGGTGAATCCTTTGCTCAGCCGCGGTGAATGCACGTGGCTGTGACGGTCGGAAGCAGTCGGTAACAGGAGTTTGTGAATGAAACGCAGTAACTCGCGGACGAAGTACATGCTGGGTGGTTTTGTCCTCGCCGCCATAGTGGCAACGACAACGGCGTGTGGCAGTGACGACAAGACGGATACCGGCAGTCAGTCTGCCGACACCGTGCACGCGGTCACCCACGCCCGCGGAACTACCGACGTACCGACGGATCCGCAGCGAGTTGTCGTGCTCGAGCCGGTTCAGCTCGACACGTCGGTAGCGCTGGGCGTGATTCCCGTGGGCACCGCGGTACTCAGCGAGACGACCGGCGTTCCGGCGTACCTCGGTGAGAAGGCGGCGGAGATCGAGATGGTCGGAACCGTCGCGGCACCGAACCTCGAGAAGATCGTCGCACTGAGCCCGGACCTGATCATCGGAACGGAATCGCGGCACGGTGATCTGTACGAGCAGCTCGCTGCCATCGCACCGACCGTCTACATGGCAACTCAGACCGATCCGTGGCAGGACAACGTCCAGTTCGTCGCAGAGGCGTTGAACAAGACCGATCAGGCAGGTGAACTGCTCGGTGACTACACGGCACGCTGCGAGGAAGTGGCGAGCAAGCACAGCACCGAGGGCAAGACCGCTCAGCTGATCCGCCCACGCGACGACGTTCTGACGCTGTACGGACCCACGTCGTTTGCCGGAAGCACTCTCGAATGTGCTGGACTCACGATTCCCGCACGCGACTGGGAGAACTCGATCTCCGTCGACCTCTCCCCGGAATTCGTCTCCGGAGCCAACGCCGACCTCATCCTGGTCACCTCCGCGAAACCGGCCGATGCCGGCACGATGCCGAAGGCCGTCGCAGACAACGCCGGATTCTTCCCGAACCCGCATCTGGTCGACATGTCCTACTGGATCACCGGCGTCGGACCGCTCGGCGGCCTCACCGTTCTGGACGACCTCGATCGCATTCTCGGAGCGTCGAATTAGCAGTGCGCGAAGGAGCAGTGCGCGAGAGAGTCGCTAAGTTGGAGCCTATGACAACTCCAGTACAGAACATCGCGATCAACACCCTCGGTGGCGTGCCCACCTCTTTGGGTGAATACGACGGCCGCGCCGTCCTCGTGGTCAACGTCGCGTCCAAGTGTGGACTGACCCCGCAGTACTCGGCGCTCGAGAAGCTGGCCAGCGAGTACGCCGATCGCGGTCTGACCGTGATCGGTATCCCGTGCAACCAGTTCATGGGGCAGGAACCGGGTACCGCCGAAGAGATCGAGACGTTCTGTTCGACTACCTATGGCGTCACGTTCCCGCTTCTCGAGAAGATCGAGGTGAACGGCGAAAACCAGCATCCGCTGTACGCCGAGCTCACCAAGGCGGCCGACGCCGAAGGCGCTGCGGGAGACATTCAGTGGAACTTCGAGAAGTTCCTGATCGGACCGGACGGCACCGTCGTCAACCGCTTCCGTCCGCGGACCGAGCCTGACGCACCCGAGGTTGTCGCCGCGATCGAAGCTGCGCTTCCCAAGAACTAGAGGTTTCCAAGAACCAGTAGGTGCGCTGAAAACTGCCGCCGGATGATCATCCGGCGGCAGTGTGCTGTTCACCCACAGCTGCCACTATCGGAGTATGTCCGCAGAACTGATCGTGTCGGTATCCGGAATCAGAGACGAGACATGTTATCTCGCTGCCGGATTCGCAGACGAGATGGACACTCGAGGTGTCCGCTTGTCGCTCCTGGTGGCGCCGCGACTGAAGGACAAATACCGACTGGCCGACGACGCGGTGACGACGGCTTGGCTGCGTGAGCGTCGCGAGCACGGCGATGCCATCGTTCTGCACGGCTACGACCAGGCCGCGACCAAGCGTCGCCGAGCCGAGTTCGCCACTCTGTCGAAGCACGAAGCGAAACTGCGACTACTCGCTGCGGACCGCGTTCTCGAGCATGCAGGCCTTCGGACCCGGGTGTTCGCACCGCCGCGCTGGGTGGCATCGCCCGGTGCCATGTCGGTGTTGCCGGAGACGGGCTTTCGCACGATGGCAGGCCTCGGGGCAGTACATGATCTGACCCGCGGAACCTTGCAACGGGGAAGGGTTTTCGGGATCGGCGAAGGCTTCAAGGCCGAGCCGTGGTGGTGTCGCGCATTGGTTCTCGGAGCCGGGCGTGCCGCCAAACGTGGGGGGCTGGTCAGATTGTCGATCACGGCCAAGCAGTTGGGAAACGAGGGCCCACGTCAGGCCGTCCTCGACGCCGTCGACCTTGCCCTCTTCCACGAAGCCGACTCGCAGGTGTATCGGTGGAACTCCCCGTCTCAGGAGCTCGGCGCTGCCTGAATTCGGCAGTTGGCAACTATTTGATAGCTACGAGACTATGTCGTCTGTCCGGGTTGTCCGAGCGGGCAGACTCTTCGCGTTTCTCCACTTCCTTGCTGGTAGTAGTGCAGAGTGGGTCAAAATCACATAAAACGGACGATTAATTAGAGCGCTGGGTCAGCCAACTCTCCCACTGCTAGAGTGCGTGCAGTTAATCTGCCGCTAGTAGATGGGATTTGGATCTCGCCATGCGCACGAGAGTGTTCTCCAAGTCGGCCGAGGGTCTTGTCGCCGTGGCTGTGGGCGCAGTCGTCTGTGCTGCGTTCGTTCCGGCGCTCGCGTCTGCCGCTCCGACCGGCGCGGTTCACACGCTGCCGACGGGCAGTGTCGACGGCGGGTCGAGCGGGTCGAGCGGGTCGAGCGATGGCGTCCGCACCGCAACCGTCGACGATGAAGGTGAGCAACTCACACTGCGCCTTCACAAGATGAACCTGCGGGGATCCGAGTTCTCGATGGCTGTGCAAGACAGCGACGGAGAGCTGACCGACGCGGTGATCCCGGCGCCCCGTTCGTACATCGGCAGCGTGGAAGGGCGTCCGGACGCAATCGTCTCGGCCATCGTCGACTCCGCCGGAACACTGCGAGGGCAGGTGATTTTCGATCGTGGTGTTTCGATAGAGTTCGTCGGATCCGAGGTGGTCGGTCGCAGCACGGCGCCGATCGACGCAAAACCCAAGTGGCCCACCGCGGCCATTGCGCCGGCCTCGGCCGCAAGGGTCGGCAAGACGGTCAAGCAGTTCGTGGTCGGACTGGACCTCAGTGGCGAGTGGTACTCCGCGCACGGCGCAGGCAGTGCCGCCGTCGCTCTGGATCGGGCCGAGGAATCAATGGCCCGCACCGCTGCCATCTGGATCAGAGACGTCGGGATTCGGCCGGTCCTCGGTCGAGTTGTCCTGCGGGCAGATTCCGCCGATGATCCGTACTCGAGCAGTTGTGAAAATCTCGAGCAGTTGGAAGATCTGTGGTCCGATCAGGTCGGGTCGAGTGTCGATCAGGCGACCGTCGTGTGCGCATCCGGTGGCGGAAATGCCTACTACTCGAAGTTCGAACTCGACCACAGCTACGCGCATGTCGGTGCCGAGTCCGACGGCAACTTCAGCCGCGTTCTCCGCCACGAGTTGGGCCACAACTTCTATGCCGACGACTACCACGGCGGCGGCGCCGAGGGATCGACCATCATGAACGGCAACGAGCTCTCGCGCTTCGACGGCACCGAATTCGCTGCCATCGTCGATGCGGCGGAGGTTGCCTCGGCTCGACTCGACGACGTCGGTCGGTACACGGCAAGCCCGATCCCGCCGTACGCCGCACTCGACATCGCGCGGGTCCGCTCAGGCGGCACAGTCACCGTCGACGCCGTCGCGAATGATCATGACAGCAACGGAGATTCGATCAAAGTGACCGGCGTCGCGGCAACGTCACTTCTCGGTGGCACCGTGAAGCTCGAAAACGGCGAAGTGGTGTTCGAAGCAGGAACGAAGGCAGGCACCGACAGGATTCTCTACACACTCACCGACGCAGCCGGTGGCACGAGCACCGGCTGGATCATCGTCGATGTGAGTGCGTGAGAACCGAATCAGGCGACTTCGACGCTCGACTCCTCGTCGAGAACTCGGAACTCGGTGCCGTCGGCAGCCATTTCCGAGTAGCGACCGTAGAAGATGCCTGCGGCCTCGTCGCGGATGATCGCTTGATGAATGGGAACCGCAACGCGCGGCGCCACCGCGCGGAGGTAGTCGATGGCCTCCGAGATCTTGAGCCACGGTGCGGCGGCGGGGAGGGCGAGAACGTCGATCTTTTGTTCGGGGACGTAGAGGGAATCGCCGGGATGCATGAACCGTGCCGGGTTGGTGGCGTCACCGAGGAGGAACGCGGTGTTGTCGATCATCGGTAGGTCCGGATGGATGATTGCGTGCTCTCCGCCCGTTCCGGTCACCTCGACGTCGCCGATGCTGAACCGGTCGCCCGGCCGGACGCCGGTCCAGCGCCCACCGAGCTTTTCAGCCGTCTGCGGATCGCTGTAGAGCACGGCGTCGGGATTCGCTTCGGCCAGTTCGGGCAGCCGCGCCGGGTCGGCGTGATCGGGGTGTTGATGTGTCACGAGGATGGCGTCGAGGCCGGTGATGCCTTCGAATCCGTGCGAGAAGTTGCCGGGATCGAAGAGGATCTTCGAGCCGTTCAACTCCACGAGCACACAGGAATGGCCAAAATGTGTCAGTCGCATGATTTCGAGTATGCGCCGCCCCGAAGGGACTCGCAGGCGGGTTTCACAGGTGGTGGCCGTCACGCCCCGATCACTCGATGCGAACCATCTCGGGTCCGCCCGGTAAACTGGCCATCACCCGAGCGTTTCACTCCGGGTTCGCGCACTAGTACCGAGGAGCAGCACGTGGCCCGTGTCGTCGTCGAAGTCATGCCCAAGGCCGAGATTCTCGACCCCCAGGGACAGGCAATTGTCGGGGCACTGTCTCGCCTGGGCTTTGCAGGAGTATCCGATGTCCGTCAGGGCAAGCGGTTCGAGTTGGAGATCGACGGCAGTGTCGAAGACGCCGAACTCGAGAAGATCGCCGAAGGCCTGCTGGCTAACACGGTGATCGAGGATTGGACCGTCAGGCGAGTCGAGGCATGAGCGCACGTATCGGAGTAATCACTTTCCCCGGCACGCTCGACGACATCGACGCGGCGCGGGCAGTGAACCTGGCCGGCGGTGAAGCTGTCGAACTCTGGCACGGCGATGCAGACCTCAAGGGTGTCGACGCGGTCATCGTTCCCGGCGGATTCTCGTACGGCGATTACCTTCGTTGCGGCGCGATCGCACGTTTTGCTCCCGCGATGGGCAAGGTTGTGGAAGCAGCCAAGGGCGGCATGCCGGTCCTGGGCATCTGCAACGGTTTCCAGATCCTCTGCGAAGCAGGTTTGCTCCCCGGTGCACTGACCCGTAACCAGGGTCTGCACTTCATCTGCCGCGACGAGTGGTTGACGGTCGAAGCCAACAACACGGCGTGGTCCTCGCGATACGAGGCCGGCGCGCAGATCCTCATCCCCCTCAAGTCGGGTGAAGGTCGCTTCCAGGCGTCCGAGAGGGTTCTCGACGAACTCGAGGGCGAAGGCCGCGTCGTCTTCCGTTACTCGGAGGAGAACCCCAACGGCTCGCAGCGTCGTATCGCCGGCATCTCCTCGGCCAACGGCCGGGTCGTCGGTTTGATGCCGCACCCCGAGCACGCCACCGAGGCTCTCACCGGTCCCAGTGACGACGGATTGGGCTTGTTCTACTCGGCCCTCGACGCGATCGTCACTGCCTGATCGCCTGCTGATTTTCACCACTGAACGCCGACCGGAAATCCGGTCGGCGTTCAGTCGTATGTGGGCCCGGTACCCAGGGCTACTGGCTGTAGGAACTGAGGAAGTTGCCGAGTCGCTCGAGTGCCGTCGAGAGATCGTCGGTGTTGGGGAGAGTCACCAACCGGAAGTGATCTGGTTCGATCCAATTGAACGCGCGACCGTGGCTGACAAGAATCTTCTCCGATTCCAGTAGATCGAGAACGAACCTCTCGTCGTCGACGATGCCGAACTTGTCGACGTCGAGCTTGGGGAACAGGTACAGCGCCCCGTCGGCCTGTTGGCAACTGATGCCGTCGATGCTGTTGAGCGTGGTGTGTGCGAGATCGCGCTGGGCCGTCAGCCGACCTTGTGGAAGCAACAGGTCCTCGATGGACTGACGTCCGCCGAGTGCAGTCTGGATAGCGTGCTGCGCCGGCACGTTGGCACACATTCGCATGTTGGCCAGCAATTTGATGCCTTCGATGAAGCTCGACGCCCGCTCGAGTGGTCCGGTGACGGCCAGCCATCCGGCTCGGAATCCGCACACGCGGTAGGCCT
>NZ_LVCT01000049.1:0-1442 GCF_001647205.1 Rhodococcus sp. EPR-134 | reverse complement strand
AGATCTCGTCGGCGAAGAGCATCAGATCGTGTTTGCGCGCTAGATCCACGAAGCGTTGCAGCACCTCCGTCGAGTAGACGGCGCCCGTCGGATTGTTGGGATTGATGACGACAATCCCTCGGGTGCGCGGCGTGATCCGAGCTTCCAGATCGTCGAAGTCCGGTGCCCAGCCTTGGCTTTCATCGGTGAGGTAGTGGACGGGCGTGCCGCCGGCAAGTGAAACCGAAGCCGTCCACAAGGGATAGTCGGGAGCGGGAATCAGGATCTCGTCCTCTGGATTGCAGAGGGCCTGCATCGTCAGGGTGATCAGTTCGGACACACCGTTTCCGAGATAGATCTCGTCGACGGTGACGTCGGTGATACCCCGCGTCTGGTAGTACTGGACCACCGCAGTGCGCGCCGAATACAGTCCGCGAGAATCGCAATATCCCTGCGCGGTAGGGAGATTGCGGATCATGGCCATCATGATTTCGTCCGGAGCTTCGAACCCGAAGGGGGCCGGATTGCCGACGTTGAGTCGCAGGATCGTGTGTCCCTGATCCTCGAGTTCTTCGGTCTTGTCGAGAATTCGCCCTCTGATGTCGTACCTGACATTCTCGAGCTTGCGGGCCTGATCGATGGGTGTGTTCACGCGGTTACGTACCTCTCCGGTTCGGGTGGGCGAGTTGTGTTTCAGATGAGAAGGGCGCCTCAGGGTTCGGTCTGGAAACGGACATTGATTCGCGATAGCGCTAGCGGCGAAAGAGGAGTAGCGCTACTATGATTCGACATGTCCAATGATAGCAGTTCGAGGATTGTCGCAGCCTTGCGTGAGTGGATCGCGACGGCTCCTCCAGGCGCGAAGCTTCCGTCCACTCGGTCGCTCGTCAGCCTGCACGGGGCGAGTCCGGTCACCGTGCAGAAGGCGCTGCGAACACTGGTATCTCAGGGGGTTGTGGAGGCTCGTCCCGGTGTGGGGACCTTCGTGCGCGCGGCGCGCGTCGTGCGACCCAACGACTACGGGTGGCAGACAGCGGCGCTCGGATCGCCGAACTATCGTCTGCAGTTGCCCATGGCGCTGCAGTCCACCTCCAACGACGTGATCGCGCTGCATTCCGGCTATCCGGCCCGAGAGCTGTTGCCGGAAGGTCTGGTTCGTGCAGCCTTCACCAGGGCGACGCGAACCGACGCCGTGTTCAATCGGCCCCTCGCTGCCGGGCTTCCGGAACTGCAGTCCTGGTTTGCCTCCGAATTGGGTTCCGCCACTCCTGCCGGGATCACTCCGCCGGGGCCGAACGACGTGGTTGTACTTCCCGGCAGTCAGGGTGGGCTTGCGACGTCCTTTCGCGCGTTGGTGGGGGAGGGACGTCCGTTGCTCATGGAATCGCCGACCTACTGGGGAGCGATCCTGGCCGCCGCACAGGCTGGAGTCACGGTCATTCCGATTTCCAGCGGCGCCAACG
>NZ_LVCT01000048.1:0-2333 GCF_001647205.1 Rhodococcus sp. EPR-134 | reverse complement strand
GTGGTCGCCAAGACTGTGCTCGTCCTTCTTGCGTCACTGTCGGCTAGTGACGAAAGGCTGGTCCTGGCCGTCTGTGCTGCCGGCTCGTTCTCCTACGTGTGTGGAGCGGTACTCGGCCACATCCTTCTTCGAAAGCGATACGGGCTGTTGGGATTCCGTCGCGTGCAGGCCACCGTCGGAAGGATTTCGGCGGCGGCAATTCTGGCAGGTGGTTGTGCGTTCGCTTTGGTGGTGGCGGTTCAGAACCGAGTTCCCGAGCCCAGGCTTGCTGCTGTTATTTCATTGTCGGCGGGTGCGGCCGTCGGTGCCGTCGTCCTGTTGGGTGCATGCAAGGTCGTCGGTGTTCCCGAGATTCGCCGGGCGCGAACCCTACTGCTGTCCTGAGGACAAGAGCGGTACCAGCAGTTCGTCCGGAGTGAGGGCGCCGTGCTGTCCACGGAGGCCGGACAGTCCCGATTCGACAGATCGACGTACGACGGCCACGTCCCCGGACGCAATGGCGATGACATCACCGATCCGGCCGTGATACTCGGAATGCACTGCAGGCCCGAACAATCCTGCGACTATGCCCTCGGACCTCGTCCCGATCCACATGCGGTCACCCAGTTCGGCGCGCCAGCGGTCCGCAACATCTTGTGCAGCGCCTTCTCGGGTGTGGATGTGACGACATCTAGGTTCACCGGCAAGAGCGAGTACATCTTTGGACAGAATAGGAGTGCTGTCGAAGTCGATCTTGTTCTCGTCCGACACGTCGACCATTCCGTGGTCTGCCGTCACCAGCAATCTCACGTCCGGACCGAGAGCCGCGGCGAGTTGCTCGACCAGTCGATCGACCAGCATCAGTTGGAAAATCCACGGCTCGGACTCGGGTCCGTAGACGTGGCCGAGTGCATCGATCTCGCTGATGTAGCAGTACGTGAACGTGCGGTCGGCAGATTTCGACGCCGCCACGGTGCGAGCGAGGAGGTCTCCGTATGCCTGGATTCCGGCGAACTGGGCACCGCGCATCCCGGCACGGGTGAGGCCGCTGCCGTCGAACTTCGACGGTACGACGGTTGTAACGGTGATGCCGGCTGCTGCGGCGCGATCGAACGTCGTGGCCTGCGGCTGCAGGGTCTCCGGGACGATGGAGTCGGTCTGAGATTCCTTCTTGCCCGCGCTGTGCCAACCCAGCCAGTTGAACACCGAATCGGCTTCTTCGACGTAGGACTGGTAGCCGGTGATGCCGTGCGCTCCCGAAGGCAGACCGGTCCCCAGTGAGACGATGCTGGTGGCCGTCGTCGTGGGGAAGCCTGCCCGGATGGGCGTTCCGATCAGTGAATTCAGGAATGGTGCATATTCGGCGTTGCGGGCGAGTAAATTCGCGCCCATCCCGTCTACCAGCAGAATTACGGTCTTCTTGCTGGGCTGTAGATCGAGACGGTTCGCTTCGCCGCTCACTCCGAGAGAAGCGAGTACCGACGGCGCAAGCGTCGACAGAGTCGGCTGCGAGTACACATCGAGGAGAGGGGCGGGGGCGGGCATCCCATGAGATTAGGCGTTGGACGCAGAAAACTGCATACCTTCTGGGCGAGTGTTCAAATCTGTGCGGTCAAATCCGGACTTTCCAGATGATCAGCGCGCAGAGACCGCGGACCGGTGCGGCCTCCGCGCGGAGAGTCATTCCATGATCGTGGAGATCTGGAACTTGGCACCTAGTGGATCGGCCACCGACGCGAGACGACCGAAGGGCGTGTCCTCGGGATCGCGCAAGACGCTGCCGCCGAATTCGACGACCTTGGCGACGGCCGCATCGGTGTCGTCCGCCCCGAAGTACACCTGCCAGAACGACGGCGCCTCTGCCGGGAGGAACGAGCTGGCATCCATCAAACCGGCGACGACGGTGTCGCCCTGCTTGGCCTGTGAGTACCGGAACTCGTCGCTGTCACCGATCGACTCGTAAGTCCAGCCGAACACGTCGGTGTAGAACGGCAGGACCGCGGCGTAGTTCTTGGACAAGGTCTCGTGCCAGACCGGCGCTCCGGCCTCGCCGACCAAACCGAAGCCGTGGTGCTGATCTGCCTGCCAGATGCCGACGACGGCACCGGCCGGATCGCCCACGATCGCCATGCTGCCCTGAGGACCGACCTGCATCGACGGCATCATGATCGTTCCGCCCGAGGCTTGGGCCTTGGACGCCGACGCTGCCGCATCAGTCGAGGAGATGTAGGTGGTCCACACGTTGCCGTAGGGGTTGGGTCTGCTGCACGATCAGGTGACAGGTTGAGTCACGCAGCCTGAGTGGCTGGTGTGGTCATGATGGTCTCGTATTCTATGGGGGTCAATCGGCCGAG
>NZ_LVCT01000047.1:0-18285 GCF_001647205.1 Rhodococcus sp. EPR-134 | reverse complement strand
GACGCTCGGCACGACCTTCGAGGCAACGGCCTGAACCGAGCCGGCGGGAGCGTTGGACGTGTTGGTCGCAGTGGGCTTCGGAGCGTTCAGAGAGTTGGTGACCGTCGCGGTTCCACCGTTGCGGTCCGCGACGACGGCGCCGACCACGCCACCGACACCACCACTGACCAGGACCAGGGCGAGAGCGCCGGCAACCAGCGCCATGCGTCCCGACTTCGGCTTGGTGGTGGTCGAACCGGAGTTCGGCCCCTGCAGCGGTGCGGGGATCTGATTGTGGCCGCCGCCCGGGCCGTTCGGACCGCCGGGGCCACCAGGGTTGGGTGCGCCGTACGGGGCGCTCTGCTGGTACGCGGCCTCATGGGCACCGTGCGGGTGGCCGAAAGCCTGCGTGGGCTGCTGCTGCTGCGCCTGCCCGAAGGCTTCGGTGGGCCGGCCTTCAGTGGGTCGGGCTTCGGCGGGTCGGGCGAACGATTCGGTCGGCTGGTACGGCTGCTGAGGCGCCTGCCCCTGAGGCTGCTGCGGCGGCACGGGAGGCTGTGCCTGAGGTGCTGTCGGCTGTGCTTGAGGTGCTGTCGGCTGCGCCTGGGTGGTGGGCTCGCTGTTGGGCTGCTCGGGCCGGGTCGGCCCGACGTTACGGTCCTCGGTCATCGGCTCGCTTTCGTCTACGGTGACCACCGGACGGGCAGTCACAACTGTTCTGCCGACAATGCTGCCTTGCGCTGCTGAGAAGGCGCTGAGACGTGCCTGTCACTTTACCCAGAGTTCGACGTGAAAAACCGGTGTTGTCGGTTCGGCCCGAAAGACTTTCGGGCCGAACGCATTAAGCCGTGACGTCAGTCACCGAAGCGAGGGACCAACGGGTCTACAGAACACACTACTCGGCACTCGGCCCCGGTTCACCGGGAAGCACGATACGAACAAGCGCTCCCCCACGATCGGATTCGTCGATCGCGATGGTGCCGCCGTGCTTGACGACGACCTGACGCACAATCGCAAGTCCCAGACCCGATCCCGGCATCGAACGTGCCGCAGTCGACCGGTAGAAACGATCGAACACCAACTCCCGATCCTCCTCCGGAATGCCAGGTCCCGCATCACTTACGGTCAATTCCAACAATCCTTGACCCACCGGTCGCATTTCGACGCGTACCTGTTCGCCCTTCGGACTCCACTTCGCAGCGTTGTCGAGGACGTTCAGCACGGCACGCGACAGGCCCGCTTGATCTCCGTAGACGTACCACGGAGTCGTGACCGCCTCGAACTCGATTTCGTTGCGCCTGCGCCGCGCTCGTTCGAGCGCACGCTCGACGACGTCGCTGACGTCGACGCGCTCGTACACGGTTTCGGGTGCGTCTTCACGGGCCAGGTCGACGAGGTCGCCGACCAGAGTCGACAGTTCCTCGATCTGCGCGACGACGTCGGCACGAAGTTCTGCCATGTCCTCGTCGGGAATCTGCGGCGCACCGGGGCGACTGGACGCGATCAGCAATTCCATGTTGGTGCGCAACGAAGTCAACGGCGTCCGCAACTCGTGTCCGGCGTCCGCGACGAGGCGCGACTGACGCTCACGGGACTCGGCAAGCGCCCGCAGCATCGTGTTGAAACTCTCTGTCAGGCGCGCCAATTCGTCGCTGCCGGTAACGGGGATCTGCGTCAGATCGTCGGTCCGAGCGACTCGTTCGGTGGCAGCAGTCAGCCTGGCAATAGGTCGTAAACCAGTGCGGCCCACGGTAGTACCCGCCACCGCCGCAAGTATGACGCCACACCCGCCGACCACGAAGAGCACCCAGGCCAGACGGTCCAGTACCGCAACGGTCGGCGCGAGCCGCTGACCGATCACCAAAGTGCTTCCGTCATGGGTTCGTTGAGCCAGCACTCGCTGACCGTCGACGGTTCGCAGCGAGGAATCCGATTCGCCACGCGCTACGGCGTCTTCGGCTTCACCGATCGGCACGTCGGAACCGGGCGGCTGGTACGTGCTCAGGTCCGAGAAGATCAGGGCCACACTGATGTCGGTGGTGTACAGCGTCGCACCGGAGATGTAGCGAGGATCGAATCGCACGACATTGCTGTCGATCAGCACCGCTGCCCTGGTACGCAACTGGTGATCGACGTCCGCGTAGAGCGCACGCGAAACCACCGCGTAGGCAGCGATCGCCATGACTGCGACGGCAATGGCCACCACCGACGCGGCGAGCAGCGTCACACGCCAACGCAATGACACCGAACGGGTCAGTGGCATCGGCGGGCGCATTTCGACGGACGCTTGGGTGGTGGAGGATTTCTTCGGTTCGGCGTTCTTGCCGAACGGAGCGGTGATCACGGAGGCGTCTCCCGCAGGACGTATCCGACTCCGCGGACGGTGTGGATCAACCTCGGTTCGCCGTCGGCTTCCGTCTTGCGACGCAGGTAGCCGACATACACCTCGAGGGCATTGCCGGACGTCGGGAAGTCGTATCCCCACACTTCTTCGAGAATGCGTCCACGGGTCAGCACGCGGCGTGGGTTGGCCATGAGCATTTCGAGGAGGGAGAACTCGGTGCGCGTCAGGCTGATCGATCGTTCGCCGCGCTTGACCTCACGGGTGACCGGGTCGAGGGTGAGGTCCTCGAACGCCATCATTTCGGAATCGGCGTCCAGATCGGGCGCGGTGCGGCGAAGTAGTGCACGCAACCTGGCAAGCAACTCTTCCAAAGCGAAGGGCTTGGGCAGGTAGTCGTCCGCTCCGGCATCGAGACCGGCCACTCGCTCGCTGACCGAATCGCGGGCGGTGAGCACGAGGATGGGCAGGTCGTCGCCGGCACTGCGAAGACGACGGCACACTTCGAGTCCGTCGAGTCGCGGCATCATGACGTCGAGCACGACGGCGTCGGGCCGGTTGGCGAGGATCTTCTCGAGTGCGTCGAGCCCGTCGACCGCGAGCTCGACCGTGTAGCCGTTGAAGCTGAGCGACCGCCGAAGCGACTCGCGAACCGCCCGGTCGTCGTCGACCACCAAAATACGCATACCGACAGTTTGGACTGAAGTGCTGAGATGCGGCTGAGAGGGTCCGATTCCGGCCTCCGGCGTGTCGCGGTCAGTCCCGGGTTCGCCTCGGCCCGGGCAGGCTCCAATGACGCCATAACGCAAGCAGTCTGAACACCGCGGCGAACGCTGTGCCGCACACCAGCGCGGCGTTGGTGGACAGTCCGGCTTGCGAGACTGTGACCACCAACGCAGCGCCGAGCAGTGCGGGAACCGCGTACAGGTCCTTGTGCAGGAGCAGTGGCACCTCGTTGACGAGAACGTCGCGGATCACGCCGCCGCCGATCGCCGCGGTCGCACCGATCAAGGTCGCCGCCAGCGAACTGGCGTTGTTGTCCAGCGCGATGACGGCGCCGGTGCTCGCGAACAAGCCCATCCCCAGTGCGTCGAGCGCCAGGATTTCACGACGCAGTCGATTGAGCGGCTCGTGGAGGTAGAACACGGCGAGTGAGGTGGCGGCGGCCGTTCCGAAGTACGGCCAACTGCTCAGAGAGCTGGGCGGATGGACGCCGAGGAGAACGTCGCGGACGATACCGCCGCCGATGCCGGTGAACACACCCACCGAGCACACCCCGAAGATGTCGAGTCGCTTGGTGACGCCCACCAGGGCACCCGAGGCCGCGAACGCCACGATGCCCACCAGTTCGAGGATCCTCAGCAGCACCGGCCAAGGATCGCACGGTCAGATGCGGCTCGGGTCGATCACCCCGAGTCGAACTGCTTTGACCAGTCGCCGAGGGACTCGGTGGGTCTGGCCGAAGGCTGTGACCTCGACCAGATCGGGCGCCGTCGCCTTCCACTGGGCACGACGGCTGCGCGTGTTGGAACGGGACATCTTCCGCTTGGGAACGGCCATCAGAGTGCCTTGCGCTTTCCGTAGCGCCGCTCGAACTTCTCGACGCGTCCGGCGGTGTCCATCACACGTTGCGCTCCGGTCCAGAACGGGTGAGAGTCGCTCGTGACGTCGACGACCAGCAGCGGGTACGTGCCACCATCTTCCCATTCGACGGTGCGCTCACTCGTCACGGTCGAATGGGTCAGGAAGCTCTTGCCGGTGCTGGCGTCCTGGAAGACCACCGGGTGGTAGTCGGGGTGCGTCTGCTTCTTCATTCGTTTCCCTCTCGCGTTGATTCGGTTTCGGCATAAGGTGATTCGGATTCGTCACACGGGTCTTCGTGAAACTCGCCGAACGGGTCTTCCCACGTTGCCCACGACGATTCGTCCGCCAATTCGTCGTCGGTGACCAAGGCGTGCTGCAGTGTTCGGTCGATCTCGAGCGGGTTCGCACCGCATGTGAGAACGACCATCGAGGTGTCGCGATCACCGAAACGCTCGTCCCATTTCAGGGCCGCGAGTGCACGGCGTTCAGCTGGAACGCGGTCTCGTTCCTCCGGCGTCATCGCGGCAAGCCAGGTGTCCGCGCTCGCAACCCGCAAGCCACCGCCGGCCGATTCGAGCCAGAGCGCTTCACCCGGTTGCGTTGCCACCCAGACTCGTCCGCGGGAGTACACGACCCCTTCGAGCAGGACGTCGATCGCCTCGTGCAGACGACCGGGGTGGAACGGCCGGTTCGCGGTGAACTCGACGAGCATCACTCCGCCGTCGTCGTCGAGCGGCGGCTGGCGACGCAACAGCGGTGAGTGAGCGTCGGCCAGTTCACCGCGTCGCGCATCCGCAGGCACCTCGAGGAGCAGCGCCTCGATGTCGTCTCCCTCATCGAAGACGGGTACCCGTGGAGAGATGCGCGCGAGAACCGCGTTCAAGCGGGACCGCTGCCAGCCGTCGAGCGCATCGGACCCGCGTAGGACGAGCGCGTCGGCGAAGTCGACCTGCCCGACGACGACCTGAGCCAGGGTGCGGTCGTCGTCGAGGGCTTCGTCGCCGGTGGCGTCTGCCAGCCAGGTCGCCGCGTCGATGCACGTCACGACGGCATCGACGCGGACGTCCCGCTGCGCCGGTCCGTCCAGTTGGCCGACGACGCCGGTCACGACGACGTGCTCGATCGCCCAGCACAGCGCCTCGGGCTCGAGTTGCCGGTCCAACAGCAACACGATCCGCTGCACCGAACTGTGCGAGTGAAGCCGGCGCAGGAGCGGCAGCAAGTCTTCGCGCAGGGTGCAGGAGACGCAGCCGTGCGCGAGCTCGAGGATCGTCTCGCGCTCGGACACAGTGCCGGCAGACCCGGCACTCCCGGTCATCGAGGTGACCGTCCGCCGGACCACCCCTTCACGGACGTGGCTCAGGTCGTGGTGGACCAGAACAGTTCCGGTTCGCAGCAACGCTCGTGCGGTGTGTGGGGTGGATTCGCTCATGCCGGCGACCAGGACCAGCGGAGTCCTGCCGTCCAAGATCGTGTTCACAGCGGGCCTTTCTGGGAATGATTGTCATTACCGAGGTTGAACGGTACATTGATCTCACCGCATTGTCGAAAATGATTGTCATCTGCAAGTTGAAAGGAACACCCATGTCGGCTCACTGCCAAGTGACCGGACGTGTGCCGGGGTTCGGAAAATCCGTCTCGCACTCTCACAAGCGTTCGAACCGTCGCTGGAACCCGAACATCCAGCGCAAGACCTACCTCCTGCCCAGCGAGGGGCGTCGCATCACACTCACGCTCTCGACCAAGGGCATCAAGACGATCGACCGCGACGGCATCGAATCCGTCGTCGCCCGGATCCGCGCGCGCGGCGAGAAGGTCTGAGCAGATGGCACGCAACGAGATCCGCCCGATCGTGAAACTCAAGTCCACCGCGGGCACCGGGTACACGTACGTGACCCGCAAGAACCGTCGTAACGACCCCGATCGACTCGTACTGAAGAAGTACGACCCGGTGCTGCGAAAGCACGTCGATTTCCGAGAAGAGAAGTAGGCATGGCCAAGAAGTCGAAGATCGCGAAGAACAACCAGCGACGGGTCGTCGTCGAGCGGTACGCGGAGCAGCGGTCCGCTCTCAAGGAGACGATCCGCTCCCCGAAAAGCTCGGCAGAGGAGCGCGCGAAGGCCCAAGCGACCCTGCAACGTCTACCACGCGACGCCAGTCCGGTACGATTGCGCAATCGAGACGCTGCGGATGGACGTCCGCGCGGCCACCTGCGGAAGTTCGGGCTCTCCCGGATTCGCGTGCGAGAAATGGCGCACCGTGGGGAACTGCCTGGCGTACACAAGTCGAGCTGGTAAGGAAGTCGGATGGCAGTCAAGCGTTCACCGTCGAAGAAGCCACGCCCCGTAGAGGGTCGTAAGCCCAAGAAGAACCCGTTGTTCGCAGCGAAGATCACGCATGTCGATTACAAGGACATCAACTTGCTTCGCACGTTCATCTCGGACCGCGGCAAGATCCGCAGCCGTCGCGTCACGGGCCTGACCCCGCAGCAGCAGCGTCAGGTCGCCGTTGCAGTGAAGAACGCACGCGAAATGGCGTTGCTCCCCTTCACCGCCGCCCGGTAGTCATACGTGCTCGGTAGTCACACGTAGAAGTACCGAAGAGGTCGCGCAGTCACTCGACTGCGCGGCCTTTTTGTTGCCCGGACTAAGATTTCCCGAAGTCGTTCATTCCAGTCGAGAGGTGCCCGCAGCGTGTCGGGAGTTGTTGCGGGTTTCACCGTAATTTTTGTTGTCATCGCGGTCGGGTATCTCCTCGGCCGTCTCGGCACCCTCGGTAGCCAAGGACAGTTCGTTCTCGGTCGACTCGTCTTCTTCGTCGCGACGCCTGCCCTGCTGTTCACCACCCTCGCGTCGTCCGATCTTTCGGTGATCTTCTCGCCGACGCTCGCCGTTGCGTCGGCTACTGCCTTTGCCGTCGGCGCTCTGTACGTCGTCGTCGCAAAGATCTGGCTCAACCGGCCGCTACCCGAACTGACCATCGGCGCGCTGTCGGCTTCGTACGTGAATTCAGCCAACCTCGGAATCCCGATCGCGGTGTTCGTGCTCGGCGATGCCACGTTCGTCGCGCCGCTCCTGCTCTTCCAGATCGTCGTGTACTCCCCGATCGCCTTGACGATCCTCGATCTGACGGCCCTTCGCGGCGCGGATGCCGAGAAGCTCTCGTTGATCGACACCGTCACCGCCCCGTTCAAGAATCCGATCGTGCTCGCGGGCGCTGCGGGGTTGATCGTCGCGTTGATCGGTTGGGTACCGCCCCGGCCGCTGATGCAGCCTTTCGAATTGATCGGCGCGACGTCCGTACCCGGTGCGCTGTTGGCATTCGGGCTCTCGCTCTACGGCGTGCGGGTGCTGGAGAAAGGCTCGAGTCCACGCCGCGACGTCGCGCTGGCATCGACGCTCAAGATCGTGGTCCAACCTGTGCTGGCCTATCTGATGGCGCATTTCCTCCTCGGCATCGACGGTCATCAGTTGTTCGCCATCGTGGTCGTCTCGACGTTGCCGACGGCGCAGAACGTCTTCATCTACGCAAGCCGCTATCGGCGCGGAATGGTCCTCGCCCGAGACAGTGCCTTTGTCACCACTTTGGCGTCAATTCCGGCAATTGCGCTGGTCACAGCGCTACTCGCTTGAGCAGGGTTACGGTGGATTCATGCGTGTACTAACCCTCGCCGTTCTGGCCTGCCTTGCTGTGGCCGGATGCTCCGTCGGGGCCCAGACCACGGGGCCGGTTGCCGCACCGAATCCGATGGCGGCCAACGAAGCAAGTCCCGCCGACTGGTCGCTCGGAACCCCCGTTCCCGACGAGGTCGACGACAGCGAGATGGGCACGGAGTTCGACAGCCGCACCGACATCGTGGGTGCGACGGCCACGATGTTCGAATCGTGGTCCGAGGTCGACGATCACACGGTGGCCGTCCACTTCGTGACCGGCACTCCGGAGTGCTACGGCGCGTACGCAACCGTTGAAGAGACCGATACGACGGTGATCGTCACGCTCCGAACCGGGGCACTGCCCGAGGCCGCGGACAAGATGTGCATTCTGGTTGCCGTGTTCGGCAGCTTGGATGTCCCGCTGAGCCGACCGCTCGGCGATCGTCACGTCATCAACGGCTAGCTGCGCGCCTAAACGGCACAAGTTCGACGATCGAACACGCCGTTTCGTCAGGTGTGGTGTGCGTCTCCTCGGGACAGACTGAAAACCGACACCCGTTCACTCGCTCGTCGGCAGCTTTCGACTCGAGCGGTGCTCAACATGAAGGAGCTCGCAAGTGCCTACTCTCCAGAGAGACGTTGCAATCGTCGGTGCCGGCCCCTCTGGCCTGGCAGCTGCAACCGCGCTGCGCAAGGCCGGTTTGACCGTCGCTGTGATCGAAGCGCGCGACCGCGTCGGCGGCCGCACGTGGACCGACACCATCGACGGAGCAGTTCTGGAAATCGGCGGCCAGTGGGTCTCCCCCGACCAGACCGCGCTGATCTCCTTGCTCGACGAACTCGGCCTGAAAACTTTCGAGCGCTACCGCGAGGGCGAGTCCGTCTACATCTCGTCGGCAGGTGAGCGGACGCAGTACACGGGTGATTCCTTCCCCACGAACGACACCACGAAGAAGGAGATGGACCGTCTCATCGACGAGATGGACGATCTCGCAGCACAGATCGGCGCCGAGGAACCGTGGGCACATCCCCTCGCCCGCGATCTCGACACAGTCTCCTTCAAGCAGTGGCTGATCAATCAGTCCGACGACGCCGAGGCACGTGACAACATCGGCCTCTTCATCGCCGGTGGCATGCTCACCAAGCCCGCCCACTCGTTCTCTGCCCTGCAGGCCGTACTCATGGCCGCTTCCGCAGGTTCGTTCTCCCACCTTGTCGACGAGGACTTCATCCTCGACAAGCGAGTGATCGGCGGAATGCAGCAGGTATCGATCCGCATGGCGGAGGCCCTCGGTGACGACGTCTTCCTCAACGCACCCGTGCGAACGGTGAAGTGGAACGAATCCGGTGCAACGGTGTTGGCGGACGGCGATGTTCGCGTCGAGGCAAGCCGAGTGATCCTGGCCGTACCGCCCAACCTCTACTCCCGAATCTCGTACGATCCCCCGCTGCCGCGTCGTCAGCACCAGATGCACCAGCACCAGTCCCTCGGCCTCGTCATCAAGGTTCACGCGGTGTACGAGACGCCTTTCTGGCGCGAAGACGGCCTCTCCGGCACCGGCTTCGGCGCGTCCGAGGTAGTGCAGGAGGTGTACGACAACACCAACCACGAGGACGATCGCGGCACCCTGGTCGCGTTCGTCTCCGACGAGAAGGCCGACGCGATGTTCGAGCTTTCCGTCGAGGAGCGTAAGGCCACGATTCTGGCCTCACTTGCCCGCTATCTCGGCCCGAAGGCCGAAGAGCCGGTTGTGTACTACGAATCCGACTGGGGCTCGGAGGAATGGACCCGCGGTGCGTACGCAGCGAGCTTCGACCTCGGAGGCCTGCACCGCTACGGCGCGGATTCCCGCACGCCCGTCGGCCCGATTCACTTCTCGTGCTCCGACATTGCGGCCGAGGGGTACCAGCACGTCGACGGTGCCGTTCGGATGGGTCAGCGAACCGCAGCCGACATCATCGCTCGCAGCAAGGCCTGACGGCCGCTTTGCCAAGTCTCGATCATTGCCCGGCAGTCACGATTGCCGGGCAATGATCGAGAGCAGTAGTTCGGCCCGAACCCTGGCCACTTCCAGCCGACAGTCGATCAGGCTCTCCACCTTCGCCATTCGGCTCCGCAGTGTGTGCCGGTGAACGCCCATCGTGATGGCGGCCGCTTCCCAGTGTCCGTTGGCCTCGAGAAATGCCCGCAACGACGCCAGCAGTTCGGTGCCGTTGTCACGGTCGTAGTCCTCGATCGGTGTGATCATCGTTTCCGCCAGCGTGTTGAGCACTTCACGCGTCGAATCGAAAGACAGCAGCACACTTCCGGTCAGCGCCGCGAATTCCAAAGGTTCGCCACCGATTTCCGCCGCCGACGCACACAGCTGGGACTGTTCGACGGCGACCGCCAGCGCAGCGACCACCCGTCGCGCGCTCAAGCCGACACGAAGCGCGCGAAGATCCGACCTCGATACCCCGCCGAGCAGCTCTCGGGCGAACTCGACGTCGTCGGTTCCACGCAGCAGCACCGTGACGCGAGTGTCGTTGATCCGCGAGAACAACTGCCGCCCTGCCTTGTTCATGAACTCGGCAATCTCGGCTCCGACGCGTCCCGCTACGTCGGACGTGTCGGCAAGAACTGTCAATCCTCGGATCATTCCCTCGCCGTCGGCGGCCTGCCTGATCTGTTGCCACGCCGGCGCCGGGTCGCGATCCTCGGTGAGCAGCAGCCCGAGGGCGTGCGAATTCAACTGATCCTGAGTAGCACGCAGACGCGCGGGTTTCTCGAAGTCCAACGCCAACAACGAGTTCGCGTGACCGAGCAGTATCTGATCGACGTAGCTGAGCGCCGAAGCACTGATCACCGCCAGGTATCCGTACGGCGTTCGCCCGACGCTGATCTGCTGCACCGCGATCGACGCTCCAGACCTTGCGAGCGTCACGCTACTGGAGGCACCGCCCCCGAGAGTTGCTCGCAGTTCGTCGATCACGTCGTCGGTCGGCAGTTGAGGTGAGCTCTCGAGAACTCTTCCGGCGACGTCGAGAAGAAGCACCGTCGCCGAAGTCGCGATCGCCAGTTCACGCACGGTCGCAGCCGTTCCGCCGGAAATGACGGCACGCGTCATCCGCGGTTGCGCCCGCGACGCCCGGAGGACCGCTTCGTATTCCTGCTCTGCCAACCGGCTCATTACGCGCTTGACGACGGCAGCAAAAGGCGTCGGCAGCGGCACCTCGATCAGCGGGAGTCCGATCTCGTCGGCGACGGCCACCAGATCGGCCGGGACCTCGGGGTACGAGAGCCCGGTTCCGAATCCCACCGCCGCCACACCTGCCGCGTCGAGCATTCGGAGATAGCGGCCGCGCTTTTGCTGAGTGGACGGCAATCGGATGCCGGTGGTGAGGATGAATTCGCCGCCGGTCAACCACCGGAAAGGGTCGAGCAACTCCGTGGCGTGCGCAAATGTGATTTCGCGACCGACGCCCTGGGCGCCGCCTTTGAGTTCAGCGCGAGGTCCGGCTGCGCCAACATCCACCGCACAGCGATCGTCATGGGCTGGACTGTACAACTCGGCGCGTCGGCGATCAAAGATTTCACCTTTTTGGCAGCTGCCTTTACTTGTGAGTCAGCGCACACTTGCTCACACACGCCCCACAAAGTGCGAGTTCCGTGCTGATCACCTCGGCCGGAACTCGTTCGACCTCGAGAGGAACCGGTACCGATGTCGATCGTCGTACTCGAGAACTACATCAACGGTGAATTCGTCGCCTCAGCCGCGACGGAAACACTCGACCTGATCAACCCCGTGGACGAGAGTGTGGTCGGGCGTACGCCGGTCTCCACGAAGGAAGACGTCGACGCCGCCGTCGAAGCCGCACAGAGAGCATTCGAGACCTGGGGCAAGACGACGCCGAGCGTGCGGCAGGCTGCACTCCTCAAGCTCGCCGACGCCATCGAAGCGCACAGCGACGAAATCGTCGCAGCCGAAAGCGCCAACACCGGCCAGGCTCACCAGATGATCGCCGACGAAGAGGTCAAGGTCGGAGCCGATCAGATGCGGTTCTTCGCCGGAGCCGCACGACTTCTCGAGGGCAAGGCGGCCGGAGAGTACATGGAGGGTTTCACCTCCTACGTCCGTCGTGAGCCGATCGGCGTCGTCGGTCAGGTCACGCCCTGGAACTACCCGTTCATGATGGCGCTGTGGAAGATCGGGCCCGCCCTCGCGGCCGGCAACACGATCGTCCTCAAGCCCAGCGACACCACACCGGGCAGCACGCTGGTCCTGGCGAAGCTCTCGAAGGGCATCCTGCCGGACGGCGTGTTCAACGTCGTGCTCGGCAACGGCGGAACCGGAGCGACGTTGGTGGAGAACCCGGCCCTCGGTCTCGTCTCGATCACCGGTTCGGTGCGGGCGGGCATCGCTGTCGCCGTGTCCGCAGCACAGCAACTCAAGCGCGCGCACCTCGAACTGGGCGGCAAAGCGCCGGCGATCGTCTTCGGCGACGTCGACATCGAGAAGACCGCCACCGGCATCGCCGAGGCAGCGTTCTTCAACGGCGGCCAGGATTGCACCGCGGCCACTCGCGTGATCGTTCACGAGTCCATCCACGATCAGCTCGTCGAAGCCCTCGTCCGGAACGCCGAGAAGCTGCGCCCCGGAGCGCCTTCCGATCCTGATGCCTTCTACGGCCCGCTCAACAACATCAATCACTTCAACGCCGTGAGCGACAAGATCGCGAACCTGCCGGCGTCGGCCAAGATCGTTACCGGCGGAAAGCGTTCGGGCGAAACCGGATTCTTCTTCGAGCCGACCGTCATCACCGGCGTCGCGCAATCGGACGACATCGTGCAGGAAGAGACTTTCGGTCCTATCCTCACAGTCCAGAGCTTCTCCGACGAGAAGGAGGCGATCACGCTTGCCAACGACGTTCGGTTCGGCCTGGCCTCGAGCATCTGGACCAAGGATCACGGTGTCACGCAACGCGTCTCCGCTGCTCTCGACTTCGGTGCGGTGTGGATCAACTGCCACATCCCGCTCGTCGCCGAAATGCCGCACGGCGGCTTCAAGTATTCCGGTTACGGCAAGGATCTCTCGGCCTACGGAGTCGAGGACTACACCCGTCTCAAGCACGTCATGAGTTCGCACGACTGAGTCGCCGCCCCTCCTGCTGTGCGCCTTTATCAACCCCCCGCGGTTAATAAAGGCGCACAGCAGATTCCTCCAATCCGGAAAAGAGCCACCATGCGCCTTATCGTCGGATACCTCGCCACACCCAGCGGTAAAGACGGGCTGGTCCTCGGGGCCCAGCTCGCGCGCAGTCTCGGCGCGCAACTCGACATCTGCATGGTCCTCCCACCGGATCGGACACTGCCGGCCAAGGTTCCCTCGGAAGCCGGCTACGACGACATCCTCGCCGCGCGTGCACACGACTGGCTCGCCGAGGCGAAAGCGTCGGTGCCCGAGGACATCCAGGTGGAAGTACACCTGAGCTTCCACGAGTCGTTCGCTCAGGGCCTGCTCGACGAAGTGGACCGACTGAATGCGCTCGCGATCGTGGTGGGAGCTTCCGGCGACGGTTTGCTCGGCCGTCACGCGATAGGTTCGGTCTCGACCGAACTGCTTCACTCCGCCCATGTCCCGGTAGCACTGGCGCCTCGCGGAACGCGGCACTCGGCGGCCACTGCGATACGAGAGGTCACCTGTGCACTCGGCACCCGTGTCGGCGCCGACATCGTCTTGAACACCGCCGTGCGCGCCAGCGAACTGATGCAGGTTCCGTTGCGACTGGTCTCACTGGTAGCGCTCGACCCCCAGAACGATCTGCGCGATCATCGCGACACCGCCGAGTCGGCCAGGGAGCGTGCACGAAATCACGCTCAGGACACACTCGACGTCGCAAGAGCCGCGCTCCCCGCGGAGTTCCCCATCGAGGTCATCATTGCCGACGGATCTACCGTGGAATCGGCAGTGCGTCAACTGGACTGGCAGGACGGCGACCTCGTGATGGTCGGTTCAAGTCGACTCGCACAGCCCCGCAAACTGTTCCTGGGCTCGACCGCCGCCAAGATGCTGCGCGTACTGCCCGTACCCATGGTCGTAGTGCCCAAGCACGAATTCACCCAGCCGGAGGCACTGTCATGACCAGCACCGAACTGAGTTCCAAAGGCCTCGCCACCGGCAAGATCGGCATGATCTCCGGCGCGGTGCTCGGAATCTCCTCCGTGGCACCGGGTTACACCCTGACGGCCAGCATCGGATTGATCGTCGCTGCGGTCGGTCTCAAGATGCCCGCCATCTTCATCGCCGGCTTCATCCCGATGTTCCTCACCGCGTACGCGTACCGCGAACTGAACTCCGACACTCCTGACTGCGGAGCGTCATTCACGTGGTCCACCAAGGCATTCGGACCGTACGTCGGCTGGATGTGCGGCTGGGGCATGGTGATCGCCACCATCATCGTGCTCTCGAACCTCGCTGCAATTGCCGTCGACTTCTTCTATCTGTTCATCGCGCGGGTGGTCGACAATCCGTCGATCGCCGATCTGCCGGGCAACAAATTTGTCAATGTCGGCACCACACTCGTCTTCATCGCCCTGGCCACGTGGATAGCGAGTCGGGGAATCACTACCAGCGAGCGCGTGCAGTTCGCACTCGTCGGCTTCCAGATGGTGCTGCTGGTCGTCTTCGCCGTCGTTGCACTGGTTCACGTCGGCGCCGGCGATGCCCCGGCCGGCTTGTCCTTCGACCTGAGTTGGTTCAACCCGTTCAGCGGACTCGCCATCGGTGCGTTTGTCATCGGACTCACCGGATCGATCTTCGCGTTCTGGGGCTGGGATACCTGTCTCACGCTGGGCGAGGAGTCGAAGAACCCCAAGAAGACCCCCGGCCGCGCCGGTTTGCTCTGTGTCGCAACCATTCTCCTGACCTACCTGCTGGGCGCCGTTGCCGCGATGATGTACGCCGGCGTCGGCGAGGAAGGCCTCGGCCTGGGCAATCCCGACAACTCCGAGAACGTCTTCGGCGCTCTGGCCGACCCGGTCCTGGGCAACTGGGGCGGAATGCTTCTGTTCCTCGCGGTCTTCGTCTCTTCAGTCGCCAGCCTGCAGACCACGTTCCTGCCCGCGGCACGAACCATGCTCGCCATGGGTGCATACGGAGCTTTCCCCAAGAAGCTCGCCGAGGTCTCGCCTCGGTTCCTGGTGCCGTCGTACGCGACCGTCGTGGCAGGCGCGGTAACCGCAGTGTTCTACAGCGTCGTCACGTTCCTGTCCGAAAGTGCTCTGCTCGACACGATCGCCGCACTCGGCATCATGATCTGCTGGTACTACGGCATCACCGCATTCGCGTGCGTGTGGTACTTCCGCAAGACGCTTTTCGAGAGCGTACGAAACTTCGTCTTCCGGCTCGCGTTCCCACTCATCGGTGGCCTCATGCTGCTTGCGGTGTTCGTCATTTCGGTCCAGGAGAGTATGAATCCGGACAACGCCAGCGGAGCATCCATCGGCGGAATCGGCCTGGTCTTCTTCCTCGGCTTCGGAATCCTCATCCTCGGCGCGGTACTGATGATGGTCATGCGAGTGCGCAATCCCGAGTTCTTCGAGGGCAAAACCCTCAACCGCGACACGGAGGCTCTGCGCGACGAGAACGACCTCAGCGTGTCTTAGGAGACAGTAGGTTCGGGGGCCTGAGCGATCAGGCCCGCCATCAATACGCGCAAGCCGAATTCGAAGGCGGCGTCGGCACGTTCGGGATTTTTCCCGGATGTTGCCAACGCCGCCTTCATCGCGTCGTTGGCTTCGGGTCCCGACGCCCACTGGACGTCCGGCGCCGCCAGGTCCAGGGCCGAACCGAGAACAAAACTGTCGACGGTCGTGATTGCGTGCAGCGTTTGAGGCGGGTCGAAGCCACCATCGGCGAATGCCTGCGCCAACGCGTTGTACAGGGTGAACGCCACACCGGCCTGCACCGTCTGGGCGGTGAAGAGCGGAATCAGGCGAGGATGTGCTGCGTAGCTTCGCCGGTACTCGGCTGCCAGCGCAGAGACGGTCTCGCTCCAGGATCCCGAGGCCGACTCCACGTCGATTCCCGCCATCAGCTGAGCCCTCATCAGTTCGACGATCTCGGCCCGTCCGGAAACGTGGTTGTAGAGCGAGGACGGTCGAACCTTCAGTCGTGCGGCGAGTCCCGGCATGGTGAAGTCGCCGGATTCGTCCACCGACTCGATCGCTGCCTCGGTGATGATCGCCGGTGAGAGCAGTCGTTGCGATGGCCGCGGCATATGTCCTCCTGTAGTGATCCACACCGTTCGGGGCGCTGCAAAAAACAATTCCTCGAAAGTCCTTGATCAATCAGCGCTCACCCACCATACTTAACGAATCACATTCGTTTTACGTTGAACGTCGAATACCCGAGCACCGAGGAAACCCCATGCTGACGATCACCGCCCTCACCCCACCCGAGTCACCGGCCGCGACTTCGCCGTCCACGTCCACCCCTCTGCGTGTAGGTCTCGTCCAACATCGCTGGCACGAGGACCAAGACGACCTCCACGCTGAATTGAGCGAAGGCATTGCGTCCGCAGCGAAGCTGGGCGCTTCCGTGGTCTTTCTTCCAGAGCTGACGCTCAGCCGCTACCCCGCCTCCACCCCGGCCGGCGACAATCCCGGACGCGCGGCGGAAGACCTGCTCACCGGACCCACTTTCGCCTTCGCCACCAAGGCCGCCGCGGAGAACCAGGTTCTCGTTCACGCGTCGTTGTACGAGCGCAGCGACGCCGAGGACGGCCTGGGCTTCAACACCGCGATCCTGGTCTCGCCCGGGGGTGAACTTCTCGGTCGTACCCGCAAGCTCCACATTCCGGTGACGGCCGGGTACTACGAGGACACGTACTTTCGCGGCGGTCCGTCCGAGGACGCATACCCCGTTCACGAGGCACTCGGCGCCAAGTTCGGACTCCCGACATGCTGGGACGAGTGGTTCCCCGAGGTCGCACGTGCATACTCCCTCGCCGGTGCCCAGGTCCTGGTGTACCCGACGGCGATCGGCTCGGAACCCGATCACCCGAACTTCGACACCCAACCGCTGTGGAAGCAAGTGATCGTCGGAAACGGTGTCGCCAACGGCACTTTCATGGTTGTCCCCAATCGCCACGGCAGTGAAGGTCTCATCAACTTCTACGGTTCGTCGTTCATCTCGGACCCGTACGGACGCATCCTCGTTCAGGCTCCGCGCGACGAATCAGCCGTCCTGGTCGCAGATCTCGACCTGCAGCACCGTGAAGACTGGCTTGCGCTGTTCCCGTTCCTGGCCACTCGCCGACCCGACACCTACTCGGCCCTGACCGCACCGGTGAACACTGCAGGAGCCAACCGATGACCTGGCGCATGCCCGCGGAAAGTGAGCCGCACGAACGTACCTGGATGGCGTACCCGAGCGCCGGATACTCTCTCGGGGACACCGCGGAAGAACAGCACGAAGCGCGCTCGACGTGGGCGGCCGTCGCCCACGCCGTCGCCGAATTCGAGCCGGTCACCGTCGTCGTCGATCCCGCCGAAGTCGAAGAAGCACGAAAGTACCTGTCCGAGAAGGTCGACATCGTCGAGGCACCTCTCGACGACGCGTGGATGCGCGACATCGGGCCGACGTTCGTCCTGTCCGACGAAGGCCGTCTCGGCGGAGTCGACTGGGTGTTCAACGGCTGGGGTGCACAGGATTGGGCGCAGTGGGACAAGGACTCGAAGATCGGCGCATTTGTCGTCGAACAATCCGGTGCCCAGTTGATCGACTCACCAATCGTCAACGAGGGCGGCGGTATTCAAGTCGACGGTCTCGGCACCGTCTTGGTCACCGAAACCGTCCAACTCGATCCGGGACGAAACCCCGACCTGACGAAGGCCGACATCGAGGCCGAACTCGCCCGCACCATCGGCGCCAAGCACGTGATCTGGCTTCCCCGCGGGTTGACCCGCGATCAGGAGACCTACGGAACGCGCGGACACGTCGACATCGTCGCTGCCATCTCTTCCCCCGGAGTGGTACTCGTCCATGACCAACGCAATCCGGTGCACCCCGACTACGCCGTCAGCAAGACGATCATCGAGTTGTTCGAAAGCTCGACGGACGTCGGCGGCCGGCCGTGGAAGGTCATTCGGGTACCCGCTCCCGAAATCCTGCGCGACGACGAGGGATTCGTCGACTACAGCTACATCAACCATCTCGTGGTCAATCGCGGAGTGATTGCCTGCAGCTTCGACGATCCGGCCGACGCCGAAGCGGCCCGGATCCTTGCGGCCGCCTACCCCGGGCGCACCGTCGTCACCGTCGACGCCAGACCGCTGTTCGAACGTGGCGGCGGCATCCACTGCATCACCCAGCACCAGCCCGCTGAACAAGACTGACGGCCGGAATCAGCGGCGACCTCGCATGTAGTCACTCACGACCGCGGCGCCGAGGCCGTCCAGGTCCGGCGCGATGACGCGTCCACCCACACGGTGCGCCATCCGGTCGACCACCCTGGCCAGACCTGGATCCTCACCGAGGCGGAAGAACGTGACCTTGGCGCCCAGCCTGGCCACCGCGTCGAGTGCTCGAACCGTCAAACCGAGGGTTCGCACACTCGGCGGGTAGTCGAACCTGGCTTCTCCGTCCGCTTCGAGATGAGCCGTCGGCTCACCGTCCGTGACGATCAATACCACCGGCTGTGCGTTGGAATGGCGTCGAAGGTGTCTGGCCGCCAACAACAGTGCG
>NZ_LVCT01000046.1:0-14660 GCF_001647205.1 Rhodococcus sp. EPR-134 | reverse complement strand
CTGGAGTTCGTCGCTGCGAAACCGCGTGCTCACCAGATGATTGAGTGCCAGAGCGGTGCGCTTCATCGGCACCCAGCGATCCTCCATCACCATCGAGAACGACGTGTCCACCAACAGAGCCACAGCAGCCTGACTACGCTGCTCGGTTTCGGCCACCTCGACATCGACGACGCTCAGCCGCACCGGCATTCGGCCCGGGTCACGTAGGACGGCGTTGGTGATGGTTCTCGTGACGTCCCACGGTTCGGTGTCCCCGAACTCCCATTCGCGGGAAGCTCCGGTCGGTTCGCCCATCGCACCGGCCCGACGCGTATCGCGTTGGCCGGTTCGCGACGACAGTTGCCCGGCGACATCGCGCAGAGCAGTCTGCCCGAGCTGTCGCATGGCTTTGGGCGACAAGCGCCATTGACCATCCGGTGAACGATCGAAGAAACCCTGTTCCTGCAAAGCCTTTTCGAGATCGGCCAGGGTGCGAGCATCAGCGGCGGCTTCGTCGCCGAGTTGCCGCGCGAGTAGCTCGGGGTCGATGTCGTCGAGCGCCGCGCCCGCGTATTGCTGCGACAGTTGATCCGCCAAGGATTCCAGCTCGGCGATGTCCTGCAGGGCACCGGTCCCCTCACCCAACCCCATTCCGTTGTCGCCGCGGAACTGTTGCGAACCTTCCCAGTCCTCACCCGGCCGAGCCGCCTGAAGGAACTGGTCGAGTTGACTCAGCTCACTCATCAGGCTCGGATCACCGAACGCCTGCTGCGCCAACGCATCCAACTCGTCACGCTGCTCCTGCGAGAGCGAGTTCCGCAATCGTTGTGCAGCCGCCGCGCGCTGCGCCAAAGAATCCAGAAGTTCGTCGACGTTGCGCGGGTTGTCCGGGAAATACTGCCCGTGCTTGTCTATGAAGTCCGCGAACTGCTCCGCAGTGTCGACGCCCCGAGAGTGCGCGTCGAGCAAGTGATTCAGATCAGCCAGCATCTGGCGTATCTGCTCACGATCCTCGTCGGTGGCGCCCTCGAGTGCCTGCTTCATTCCCGAGAAGCGTTGATCGAGGACCTCTCGCCCGAGCAGATCACGAATCTTCTCGTAATCCGCGCGCGCCTGTTCGCTGCGCCAGTTGTAGTCGGCCAGATCTTGCACGGCCTGAGCTGTCGACGGCGGTAACTCCTCGATCCGCATTTCGTTGAATCGTGCGTCGTCGTCGAGAGCACGTGCCAGTTCTTTGCGCTCTTCGAGCACCGCCTTGTCAAGAAGCTTGCGAACCTCGTCGAGAGTTCCGTCGAGATTGTTGCGGCGCAGCAACTCGCGTCGACGCCGGTTCGCCTGGGCGGCAAGGTCGTCGAGCCCGCGCATGTCCCGGTTGCCTCGGCGCAGGAGCTCTCGGAGGGCATGGCGCGGCGACGTGCCCGACAACACGTCGTCGCCGATTGCTGCCAGGGCCTCGCGCAGATCCACGGGAGGCGCGAGCGGATCGGGACCACCGTCGTAAGGCCCGTACCGCGGATTGTGGATCATCACTGCCCCTTACGAATACACCGAGCGGCCGCCCGGGCCTTGATCTTTGGAGATCCGGCGCGCGAGGTAAAGCCCTTCGAGGGCAAGTTCGGCACCGGCGGCACGCTCGCCGTCGGATTGCGCACCGAGACGTTCGGCTACTTCGTCGAGGACCTCGAGGTCCGGAAGCTCGTCGAGAAATGCCTTGGCCGTGACAGATTCACCGGTGACGATCGTGTTGCCCATCTCCACCGCAGCAACCAGCATCCCCAGGTCGATCCCGCCGAGACGTACCCGAACCGTATCGGCCGTCGCGCGACGCAGCAGGTGCTCGAGCACCTCCAGTTCCCGTCCCTCTTCACCGGATTCGAACTCGACCTTGCCGCGAAGAACCTCGACCACGGACTCGAGATCGACGGGCCGTGCAACAGGATCGGCTTCGCCGAGCACCGCTGCCCGTCGTACCGCGGCGGCACTGACGGTTTCCGCGCCGGCGACGGCAAAGCGTGCCGACACACCCGATCGCTGGTCCACCGAGGTGGATTCGCGGAGCAGGCGAGTGAATCTGGCAAGAATTTCGAGAAGGTAGTCGGGCACCTCCGCGGCCAGGTGCGCCTCCTGCTCGATCACCGCGATCTCGCCCGCCAACTCGACGGGGTAGTGAGTACGGATCTCGGCGCCGAAGCGGTCCTTGAGTGGTGTGATGATGCGCCCGCGGTTGGTGTAGTCCTCGGGGTTGGCGCTCGCGACCAGAAGAACGTCCAACGGAAGCCGAAGCGTGTACCCGCGGACCTGGATGTCCCGCTCTTCCATCACGTTGAGCAAAGAGACCTGGATGCGTTCGGCGAGGTCGGGAAGCTCGTTGATAGCCACGATTCCGCGATGCGCGCGAGGCACGAGGCCGAAGTGAATGGTCTCCGGATCGCCGAGGCTCCGGCCTTCGGCAACCTTGACCGGATCGACGTCGCCGATCAGGTCGGCGACCGAGGTATCCGGCGTCGCCAACTTCTCGGAGTACCGCTCGCTGCGGTGGCGCCAGGCGATCGGGAGGTCGTCGCCCAGTTCCTTGGCTCGACGTATCGAAGCCGGGGTGATCGGCTCGTACGGGTGCTCCCCCAGTTCCGAGCCTTCGATGACGGGCGTCCACTCGTCGAGCAGGAGCCCGAGAGTGCGAAGCAGCCTCGTCTTTCCCTGACCTCGTTCGCCGAGCAGAACCACGTCGTGGCCGGCGATCAGCGCCCGCTCGAGTTGCGGGGCGACCGTGTCCTCGAACCCGACTATCCCGGGCCAGGGGTCACGGCCGTCCCGCAACGCGGCGAGAAGATTCTCTCGTAGTTCTTCCTTGACACTTCGCTGTACGTGTCCGGAGGCGCGTAGCTCTCCGAGGGTTTTTGCGACAGTCACCACTCCACGCTACGAGTGTTTGCGGGGTTTCGCCTCTCGCCGAGGAAGTTCGGTCGCTCAGCCTTCGATGTTCTCGGGATTCATCCAGATGATTTCCCAGATGTGGCCGTCGGGATCCTGGAAGCTGCGGCTGTACATGAAGCCGTGATCCTGCGTCGCGTTACCTTCGGAACCGCCGGTCTCGAGCGCCTTGTCGACGAGGGTGTCGACGGCCTCACGGGTCTCGGCCGAGAGACCGAGCAGCGCCTCCGTCGACGTCGAGGTGTCGGCGATGCCCTTGGTGGTGAAGGTCTTGAAGAAGGGCTCGGCCAACAGCATCACGACGATGGTGTCACTGATAACCATCGACGACGCATTCTCGTCGGAGAACTGCGTGTTCTTGGAGTATCCGAGGCCCTCGTAGAAGGTGGTGGCCTTGCCGAGGTCCTTGACGGGCAGGTTGAGGAAGAACATCGGCTGCGGGTTTGTCGCCATGAAAGGTCCTTTCCGAGACTTTGCTGTGCGCCTTTATTAACCGCCGGCGGTTAATAAAGGCGCACAGTAGACCTAAACTCCACCCATGGATACCTGGGTGTTGCCGGCCATGCTCGGCCTCGGACTCGCCGCAGCGTCCGGAATGCGAACCTTCCTGCCCCTGCTGATGCTCAGCGCTGCCGTCCACTTCGAACTGTTCGGGATCACCGTCGGCGAGTCGATGCGGTGGATCGGATCGACCGGCGCGCTGGTCGCATTGGCAATCGCCGCGGTGGTCGAACTGGGTGCCGACCTCATTCCGTTCGTGGACAACGCACTCTCGGTGATCGGGAACGTCACCGGACCGATTGCCGGAGTGATCGCCGCCTGGGCGGCATTCAGTCATCTCGACCCTGCGATGGCCGCGTTGGCGGGCATCATCGTCGGAGCGCCGACGGCGTTGACGTTCAGCGCCGCGCAGACCGGCACTCGCGCGGTCAGTACGGCCACTACCGGTGGGCTGGCAAATTCCGTCGTTTCCGTCATCGAGGATGTGCTGACTTTCTTCACTTCCTTGATCGCGATGATCTTGCCGCTCCTGATCATTCCCCTGCTCGCCGCGCTCTTGTGGTTCAGCTGGCGTGGCTGGCGTCGTGTCCGGAGTCTGCGCACCGCCTGACCGCACCGACCTGGTAGACAAGTCGTCATGTCCGACACCGAGCTCTCGTTCCAATCCGGCGACGTCACCCTGTACGGGAGTCTTCGCCTGGCCGCCTCACCCGACGCCCCTGCCCCGGCCGCGCTGATTCTGGCCGGCAGCGGCCCCACCGATCGCAACGGCGACAGCGCCCTCCTCGAAGGCGACATCGGAACTCTGCGGTTCATCGCGGATCTTCTTGAAAAACAAGGGATTTCAAGCCTGCGTTACGACAAGCTCGGCAGTGGCGAAACCGCCCTCGGTGACTACGACATCGAGGACATCGCCGATCTCGGCTTCAACACTTTTGTCGACGCCGCCTCCGACGGACTGGACTACCTCGCCGGGCAACCCGGTGTCGATCCCGAGCGCTTGTTCGTGGTCGGACACAGCGACGGCGCCGTAGTCGCACTGGCTCTCGCCACCGCGAAGGAGGGCGCCAGAGTCAGTGCCCTCGCACTGCTCGAGCCACTGAGCGTCAGACTTCTCGATCTACTCACGACGCAGATTCACCGCCAGCTCGATGCGGTCGTCGGCGCCGGTCAGTTGCCGGTCGAACTGGCTGACGAACTGCGCGTCGCGCTCGCCGATGCCGTCGAGTCGCTGCGATCCGAGGGCACTGTTCCGGATGACCTGCCCGAGCCGGTGCAGAATGCGGGACTCGTACACGCCAATGCCAAGGCACTCGCCGAGGAAGACGCATTGGACCCGGTTGCGCTCGTGGCGGCGCTACCGGCGGGCATGCCCGTTCTCACGAGCTGCTCGGACAAGGACATCCAAGTCATTCCCGCCGATGTCGCGGCACTCGACGCCGCGCTCTCACATACAGCGCTGACTTCCGTGCGGATGCGCAACGCCAACTTCGTACTCAAGGACATCGGCGACGAACAGTCCACCGGTGCCGACTACGTCGCGCCGCTTCCGTACTCGGCAGAGTTCTCGGAGCCCTTCACAGCGTGGGTCCGTTCGTTCTCCTGATCACGTACAGACCGAACGTCCTCTTTTTCAGGTAGAAAGTTCCCTCCGCGAACCATCGCGGAGGGAATTCTGCTTTCTACGCCTGACCTGCAATGAAGACTCTTTCAATCCAGCGAACCTGGGGACAGAAGTCACCCGGAGTTTACGTTCGCGGCGCTTTTTATTGGTGCGAACCCTCGATCCGTGCTGTACGGTCATCCATTAACCAGCAACGCCACACAGAAAGGAACGGACATCATGTCGCTACACCCGCACGTCGTATCCGTACCTTCGTGGCGCAGCTGCACCGCAGACAAGCACATTTTTTCGGCCGCAATGTCGGCCAAGCACATGGGCAACAAGCGCGGTGTACCCCGAGAATGATCCCCAGTTTCACCGGATTCGTTCTCGGCACCCAGGGCAAACGCCTCGGGTGCCTTTTCTTTTACCTTTCACACGCAGGAGCTCCACATGAAACTTCGAGTCAACCAACTGTCCATCGCGCCGCCGTATGTCGATCTGCCCGGTGACCTCACCGGATACGCCGTCACCCTGGATCTTTCACACTCCGATGCGGCCCACGAAGCTACCCTCGGCGCATTGATCAGCGAGATCCGCAGTCGCGGAGCCTCACGCGTCGTCATCACCGGCTCACCCCGCGAACTCCAGGGCACCCACAGCAGCGCCGCCTGAAAGACCCGGGCGGCCTGAATGCAGAACGGGCCCCGAACTCCCGTTGAGGAGTCGAGGCCCGCTACCGACGCAGGGGTCAGTGCGCGAAGTGGCGCGCACCGGTCAGATAGAGAGTGACACCGGCTTCCTTGGCTGCGGCAATCACTTCGTTGTCGCGAACCGAACCACCCGGCTGCACAACAGCCTTGACGCCGGCGTTGAGCAGCACCTGCAGACCGTCAGGGAACGGGAAGAACGCGTCCGAAGCCGCAACCGAACCTACGACGCGGTCACCGGCTCGCTGAACAGCCAGATGCGCTGCATCGACGCGGTTGACCTGGCCCATGCCGACGCCGACAGAGGCACCGCCGGAGGCCAGCAGGATCGCGTTGGACTTCACCGAACGGCTGGCGCGCCAAGCAAATTCGAGGTCAGCGAGAGTCTCGGCATCGGCAGCCTCACCGTTGGCGAGGGTCCAGTTGGCCGGGTTGTCGCCGTCGGCGTCCAGGACGTCGCGCTGCTGGAGCAAGGTACCGCCAGAGATCGGACGCAGTTCGATTCCGGTAGCGGTCGGAGCGGCTGCCTTCAGAACACGAATGTTCTTCTTACGCTGCAGAACCTCGACAGCTCCGTCTTCGTACGAGGGCGCGATGACGACCTCGGTGAAGATGTCGGCGATCTGCTCGGCCAGTTCGACGGTGACCTCGCGGTTGGCAGCGATCACACCACCGAAAGCACTGACCGGATCGCATGCATGCGCCTTGCGGTGGGCGTCGGCGATGTCGGTGCCGATGGCGATGCCACACGGGTTGGCGTGCTTGATGATTGCGACGGCCGGATCAGTGAAGTCGTACGCTGCGCGCCACGCTGCGTCGGAGTCCGTGTAGTTGTTGTACGACATCTCCTTGCCGTGCAACTGCTCCGCCTGAGCCAAACCTGCAGGCGCAGCCGGGTTTTTGTACAGCGCGGCGTCCTGGTGCGGGTTCTCGCCGTAGCGAAGAACAGCGCTGCGGTTCCAGGTCGCACCGACCCAGGCCGGGAACAGCGAACCGTCCTCGTCAGCTGCGATCGTGCTCGTCATCCAGCTCGCAACCGCGACGTCGTACGACGCAGTGTGCTGGAAAGCCTGCGCTGCAAGCACAGTGCGCTCACGCAAGGTGAATCCGCCACCGGCAACGGCAGTCAGGACGTCGGCGTACCGAGCCGGATCGACCACGACGGCAACCGACGGATGGTTCTTGGCTGCAGCACGCACCATCGACGGGCCGCCGATGTCGATCTGCTCGACGCACTCGTCCGGGCTAGCGCCCGAGGCAACCGTCTCGGTGAAGGGGTACAGGTTCACGACCACCAATTCGAAGGTCGCGATGCCGAGTTCCTCGAGCTGAGCGAGGTGATCCGGCTTGCGGGTATCGGCGAGAACGCCGGCGTGGACGCGCGGATGCAGCGTCTTCACACGGCCTTCGAGGCATTCCGGGAATCCGGTCAGAGCCTCGACCGGGGTCACGGGGATTCCGGCGTCGGCGATCTTCGACGCGGTCGAACCGGTCGAGACCAACTCGACACCGGCCTCGTGCAGGCCCGTGGCCAGCTCGATCAGACCACTCTTGTCGTAGACGCTGACAAGTGCACGGCGCACAGCCTTGCGTTCACTCACTGGGGATCACGGCCTTTCGTCCATCGGAAACCACTCCGCGCGTAGCAACAGCGGCGATGACGTCCGCCAACAACCGTCGCTCCACAATTTTGATGCGTTCATGCAACGAAGACTCGGTGTCGTCGTCATGCACCGGCACAGCTTCCTGCGCCAAGATCGGCCCGGTATCAACTCCGCCGTCGACGAGATGCACCGTGGAACCGGTGACCTTCACGCCGTACGCCAGAGCGTCGGGAACCGCGTGCGCGCCGGGAAAGGCAGGCAGCAACGCGGGATGAGTGTTGATGATTCGGCCGCCGAAACGCTCGAGAAAGCTGGGGCCGAGGATTTTCATGAAGCCTGCACTGACCACGAGATCGGGTTCGTACTCGGCCACTGCTGCTGTCAGCGCCTCGTCCCAGGCGGCACGATTTTCGTAGGTCTTGATCGAGACCTTGAAGGACGGGATCTTCGAATCCGCAGCGTGCTCGGCGGCGAGGCAGTCACGATCTACACCGACGGCAACGATCTCGGCGGGGTATCCCTCGGCATGCGAAGCGTCGATCAGCGAAGTCAGCAGGGTTCCCGCGCCGGAAGCGAGTACGACTACCCGCGCGACAGAGTCGCGAAATTGGACCCTGTCGGGCATTGTCGGCTGCGGATTGTCGGCCGAGGCAGTCAGCGCACTACTCCTGAGAACTGGAAGATGATGCGGCCGGAGTATCGGCCGCATGACAGCCTAGTCGCTGGACTCCTGCGGCTTCGAGGGCAGGTCGGTCTCCGGCTCGGCCCCGGCTGTGGGGTCCGCCTCGGGTGCCGCGACAACCTCCGCGTCGACTACTTCGATCTCGACGGTTTCCTCTGTCACTACCTGCACGGGTTCGCCTGATTCTTCGACAATTTCGGCTTCGACGACCTTGGTCACTACCACCGCAGATTCCTGGGCGAGCACTTCGTCGGCGTTTTCGTCGTCCTCGCCATCCGTTGTGGCCGCGGCCGTGATCGCAAGTTCGGGCTCGGATTCTCGAGCCGGTTCAGCCGTCGGCGGCGCAACCTCGTCCTTCATGTGTCCGCGGTGTGAGAACCACATCGCGAACAGCGCCGAGACGGTTCCGAACAATCCCAGCCACGAAAAAGTTAGAAGACCGAAGCCCCACCACAGGACCTCGACGGTGCCGAACTGCCCGAGGTCTCCCCCCGCAGCAAGGGCAAGCAGAGCCATGACGACGCCGGCACCGGCAGCTGCCGTCAGCACCGCGAGCACACTGTCCTGCCCGGCGATGCGTCGAGCGCAATCACGGCCGAGCATCACACCCACCGCAGCCGGAACGATCAACAGCACCGGCCAGATTCCGCCGGCGACGCCTTCCGGAACCGCTCCGAGAAGGGGCAACGGTGGCAGATCTCCACCGATGTTGCCGAACACGCTGATGGAGACGTTGCCGAAATCGGCCGTCGATCCCGTCATCACCGCGGCTGCACCGACCACGAGGTTCGGCAGATAGAGCAGCGACAACACCGTCAATCCCAGCACGCCGACAAACCCGTTGCCTCGTGCGAGTAGGTCACCGACCGTCGACCACGACACGAGTAGTGACACCACGACGGCCACGGCGCCCGCAGCCAGCAGCGCTGCCGACGCGGCCGCGGCCGGACGAACAGCGGCAGATGCCCACGGCGGAATCTCGGCGACGACGCGATCCCAGTGCGCAGCAGCAACACCGACGGACGCGGCGATCAGGTGAATCCCGGCGACCCAGCCGAAAGCGGCCAACGTGTTGGGGCTCGACAGCGGAATTGCCGCGGAGGCGTCGGCGACAACGGCGAGAGCGATTGCCGTGATAGTCAAGGGCCCGGCTACTGCCGCCCCCACCAGGCGGAGGGTGTCGTCACGGGAGTCGGTGTGCACCGCAGTCGACGCGCATCGGCGTGCAACCACCCACATCATGACGGCCGTCGGAAGCAATGGCAGTACACCGAGTTGGACGCCGCTGATAGTCGCCGGCACCTGGTGGATGACCAACCAGGTGGTGGCAATGGCGCCGAAGGTTCCGGTCAGGTCGCTGCTCGCCGATACCAAAGTGACCACGACGACAGCCGCGATCAGCAGCATCGTCAGGCCCGACGGTCGGAAGGCGACGGTCAGCAGCTTGCGCGCCAGGTCCGGGTTCGGTCCCGGGCGACCGCCGCCGACGCGGCCGCTGCCAGTACGACTACGTCCGGGTCGTGAGGACGTGGGACGGGACCGGGTGCCATCAATCAAAGAACTCATCCCCTCGAGGGTTTCACTCGACAGTGCGCCGCGCACTCAGGCGCGCCGTCGGGCTCACGGAATGTGGCCTCCACCCGCAGCGGGTCGGAGGCCACATTCATGTTCGTGAAACGAAGAAGTACTACTGCTGACGCTCGTCGGGGTTCTGCGAGCCGAAGACCTTGGTCTCGGCCGCGGAATCGCTGCTGCCCTGGTCAGGTTCCGCAGACGGCGTCGGCGCTTCGAAAGTGGGCGGCTCGAAGCCCGTCGGCTGCTCGGTCGAGCCAGTCTGCTGCTGGTTGTACGGCTGGCCGTAACCGCGTGGAGCGGTGAACTGATCCGACGAGTAACTCGGGTTCGGCTGGCCACCGGGCTGAGAGGTCAGCGGATAGTAAGACGACGTCGTCGCGGCCGACGAGTCGGTCTGTCCGGGATTTTGCACCGGGTTCTGCCCGTAGGGAGACGCAGTCTGGCCGTAAGGCGGCTGCGAAGCGGTCGGGTCGACGGGGGCGGCGTGCGCTCCCCCGTATCCCTGCTGCTGCGCCTGCCCGTACTGCGGATTCTGCTGGTACTGGCCCGGCTGCTGAGCCTGCTGAGGCTGGCCGTACTGAGCCTGTCCGTATCCCTGTGGCTGACCTGGCGCCTGGCCCTGGGGCTGGCCGTAAGGCTGCTGCTGACCGTACTGCTGAGCTACCGGTCGGGGCGCGGGCGCCTTCAGGATTCCGATCTCGAACAACAACGCGGCGACTGCGACGACGGTCTGCACGAACGAGAGGATCAGCACGATGATCAGGCCCCAACCGAGGCTGATGTCGACGTAGTCGCTGGTACCGACGGAGAACGCGGCGAACACCAAAGCGAAGAAACCCGTGAGGGTGAGCGCTGCGGCAATGCCTGCATACGACTGCTTCGGGAGGAGCGATACGCCCGCAACCACACCGCCGGCGAAAACGAATCCGAGGCCGTAGATGCTCGATTCGAAGAAACTCGAACTGGTATCCAGGCCGCTACCGATGCCGCTGCTGCTTCCACTGATCGACGTGAAGGGCGCAAAACCGAGCAGGAAATTGATCAGGCCGAGTGCCGCGACGGCGATGAGCAGGATGAATCCGAGATTCTTGGTTCCACCGCCCGCTGCCGGCTGATTCGGTGGCCCGAAGCTGGGCCCTTGCGGCGTGAACGTCATGACTTCTCCTCGTAGACGGTCTTCGATGGTTACCAGCGTATGTGTCTCGACTTCGCACGCTAACACCGACAGGAGACAATGGGCAGATGCCCTTCACCCTCGCGCCCGGCGCCGACCACGTCGTCGAAACCGAGGTGAAGCACTCACGATTCATCGCCGCGCTTCACCGAGTAGACGACGCCGAAGCCGCCACGGAGTTCGTCGCGGAGCAGAAATCGCTGTATCCCGATGCGCGCCATCATTGTTCGGCTTTCGTGATCGGATACGAGGCGAACTCACGCGTCGAACGTGCACACGACGACGGTGAACCGGGCGGCACTGCCGGGGTGCCGATGCTTCAGGTTCTCAAGTCTCGAGATCTGGTCGATGTGATTGTTGTCGTCACGCGCTATTTCGGCGGAATCAAGCTCGGCGCCGGTGGATTGGTCCGCGCGTATTCGGGAGCGGTCTCGGTGGCTCTCGATTCGGCCGAGCTTGTGGCCAGGGAGAGAAAGGTCCTGCGCACTTTGGCGATCCGGCACTCAGAGGCCGGTCGGGTGGAAGCGGAGCTGAGAGCGCGGGGCGTCTCGGTGCTCGGAACTACGTATGGATCGAAGGCGGTGATGACGCTCGCCGCCGGTGACGCCGACGATCTCGATTCGATCGTCGCATCCATCACATCCGGTGCCGGGCAGTTGGAACCTGCCGGGTCGATGTGGGTCGATACCACTGTGCGTGGTTAAGGAGTCCGGAGACTCCCTAACCACGCACGGGGGCGAAGCCCCTTACAGGGACTGAAGAATCTCGCGAGCGAGAGCAGCGGTAGCGGACGGCGTCTTGCCGACCTTCACGCCTGCAGCTTCGAGAGCTTCCTGCTTTGCCTGAGCAGTTCCCGAGGAACCGGAGACGATGGCACCGGCGTGGCCCATGGTCTTGCCTTCGGGAGCGGTGAAGCCTGCCACGTAGCCGACGACCGGCTTGGTGACGTTGGCCTTGATGTAATCGGCTGCACGCTCTTCGGCGTCGCCACCGATTTCACCGATCATCACGATGACCTTGGTCTCGGGATCCTTCTCGAACGCCTCGATGGCGTCGATGTGGGTGGTTCCGATGACCGGGTCGCCGCCGATGCCGATGGCGGTGGAGAAGCCGAAGTCACGGAGTTCGTACATCATCTGGTAGGTCAGGGTGCCCGACTTGGAGACCAGGCCGATGGGGCCGGTGCCTGCAATGTTGGCGGGCGTGATGCCGACGAGGGCCTCACCCGGGGTGATGATGCCGGGGCAGTTCGGTCCGATGATGCGGGTCTTCTTGCCCTTGGACTCGTTGTACGCCCAAGCGTAAGCGGAGTCCTGAACCGGGATGCCCTCGGTGATGACCACGAGGAGCGGGATCTCCGCGTCGATGGCCTCGACGATGGCGTCCTTCGAGAAGGCCGGGGGAACGAATGCGATGGAGACGTCTGCGCCGGTCTCCTTGATTGCCTCTTCGACCGTCGCGAAGACGGGGAGCTCGACAGGGGAACCGTCAGCTGCAACGTGCGAGACCGTGGTGCCGGCCTTGCGAGCGTTGACGCCGCCGACGACCTGGGTGCCGGCCTTGAGCATCAGAGCGGTGTGCTTGGTGCCCTCGCCGCCGGTGATGCCCTGGACGATGACCTTTGAATCCTTGGTGAGGAAGATTGCCATTGTTCTGTGAGTCCCTTACTTCGCTGCGTGAGCGAGTTCGGCGGCCTTGTCGGCGGCCTCGTCCATGGTTGCGACGACCGTGACCAGCGGGTGGTTGGCCTCGGCGAGGATGCGACGACCCTCTTCGACGTTGTTTCCGTCCAGGCGAACGACGAGCGGCTTGTTGGCCTCGTCACCCAGGGTCTTCAGTGCGCCGACGATGCCGTTGGCAACTGCGTCACACGCGGTGATGCCGCCGAAGACGTTGACGAACACGCTCTTGACCTGTGCATCGTTGAGGATGACATCCAGGCCGGCAGCCATGACTGCAGCGGAAGCTCCGCCGCCGATGTCGAGGAAGTTGGCGGGCTTGACGCCACCGTGGTTCTCGCCGGCGTATGCGACGACGTCCAGCGTGGACATGACCAGGCCTGCGCCGTTGCCGATGATTCCGACCTCACCGTCGAGCTTGACGTAGTTGAGGTCGTTTTCCTTGGCCTTGAGCTCGAGGGGATCGGTAGCGTCGCGATCCTCGAATGCCTCGTGGCCGGGCTGACGGAACGCTGCGTTCTCGTCGAGGGTGACCTTGCCGTCGAGGGCGAGGATCTGATCGTCAGGCGTACGAACGAGGGGGTTGACCTCGACGAGGAGTGCGTCTTCGCCGATGAAGACCTCCCACAGCTTCTGGATCGTCACGGCCGCTGCGTCGAGCACCTCTGCGGGCAGCTTTCCTGCCTCGGCGATGCTGCGCGCGAACGCGAGGTCGACGCCCTTGACTGCGTCGACGGGGATCTTGGCGAGAGCGTCGGGGTTCTCCTCGGCGGTGACCTCGATCTCGACGCCACCCTCTACCGAGCACATGGCCAGGTAGGTGCGGTTGGTGCGGTCGAGCAGGAAGGAGATGTAGTACTCCTCGGCAATGTCACTTGCCTCTGCGACCAGCAGCTTCTTGACGACATGGCCCTTGATGTCCAGGCCCAGGATTGCCTCGGCGTTTGCCACTGCGGCATCCACGTCGGGCGAGTACTTGACGCCACCGGCCTTGCCGCGGCCGCCTACCTTGACCTGTGCCTTCACCATCACGGGCTTACCGATTTCTTCGGCAATCTCGCGTGCGCCGGCGACTGTGTCTGTAACACGTCCAGCCGAAGTCGGCACTCCGTGCTTGGCGAAGAGTTCCTTCGCCTGGTATTCGAAGAGATCCATCTGCTCACCGTCTCGTCTGCGTTGTCACCCGCTCGAGGGGTAGGAGCGGGTCTGTTCTGGACTTTAACCAGTTGCCGCGTTCGGTTTGCGCCCGCATTGATGCTATGTGGCCCAAGTCACGCGCAATTGCCCGATGAGGCACGCCTCACCGATTCGGCAAGGTGGCCACACCGAATTTGTCAAGCATCAGTCTCACTGATTCTTGCGCTCGAGAACGCTGCAACGAGAAGCAACACTATGCCCGTGGCCGCTGTGATCGCACCCACCCCCACGGTTGCGTCCGATATGCGCGATGACGTGAGTGGCCACTCACCGACGTACACCAGAGCTGCCACGGCAGATCCGATCAGCAATGCCGCGCCCCGCGACGGCCGCGCGGACGCTGCGATCACAGCGGCGATCACGACGGTGACGCCGACGAGCAGTTGACCCCAGACGTCAATTCCCCACGGCCACTCCAGAACTGAGGCCGCCGTATAGGCGTCGCCCTGATAGAGGGGAAGCGCGGTTCCGATCAGGACAGCGACGGCGCCGATCCCACCGACGATAAGCACCAGCCCTCGCGAACCGCCACCTACCGACGTGTCGACATCCTCACGCTCGGCGCTTCCCGCCAGCCAGACGAGCAGTCCCGTCGCCGCAGCGAGGAAAGCCGCGCCGCAGAGCACGAAGGCACCGGCCCCCAACCCGACGCCCGGTACGTCCGTGGCGATGACAGCCGACTGCATGACAGCGGCGACTCCCATCACGACCGTGGTCCACAACACGCCGACGGCCGGCCGCACCACCGCGGCGCGGCCCGGGGCGAACAAGCCCAGACCGGCGACCAGCAGTACAGCAGCCGCGAGCAGGACAACTCGAGACGAGAGCATGGACGGTTCGGGGATGTTCTCCGGCAACGACAGGACCGGAAGTGCCACCCCCAGGGCCGCCACTGCTGCGGTGACAACTGCGCCGATACCGGCAACGCGGTGAAGTCTGTTCACCCGCGCTTGCGCCGCCCGGGACTGAGCCACCATCGCCGCTTTCAGCGCACCCTTTGTCGTCTTCGCGGGTGCGCGAACCAC
>NZ_LVCT01000045.1:0-7451 GCF_001647205.1 Rhodococcus sp. EPR-134 | reverse complement strand
CCACCGATCCCGAACCGACGCCGATCCGATCGCCGGCCGCGAACCCAGCCATCACCCTGGTTCCACTGACTGCGAGTGCGCCGAGACCGACACCGATCAGGGCGCCGCAGCCCACCGGTAGCGAGATGGACGTCAATGCCGCCGCGACCGCAACGAGTACCGCGACGCCGACCAATCCCGTACCGACGGCGGTGGCCGCCGCCGAGTCGACGAGCGGTTTGACCAGAAAGATCGGATCCTGCGAACTGAAGGAAGGACCGAACAGGGAGAGCACGAACACCACCGCGGCCAGAATCAGCAGCGCTGTCGGCCACCCACCGATCCGCCCGCCAACCGATCGCCCGTCGAATTCCGCGGCGCGAGCGCTGCCGTATCCGTCCCGCTCCGATTCACGATGGACGACCATGAAGCCGAGGACACCGGACACCACAAGAAGTCCGTGGCCCGCGAGCGCGAGATAAGCGCCCGGACCCGCATCGATCGAACCCGCCGAAATCGGACGGAAAAGGTCCAAGCGGTTTGCATCGATTGCGTCGACGAACAACTGAACGTCGAGGATCGCCGCGCCGAGGGACACCGCGCCGATACCTGCCAGGAGTCCACCTGCGAAGGCGGGCCTGCGCCCCGAGGTGAGCACCGCAACCAGCGGCACGACGATCGTGCAGACGGCAGCGAAGAGAGCGGCGGAAGCAAGAGCCCCCGTCGTGTCGACCCCGCGGCCACTCCCGACTCCGACGACGGGACTGGCTGCCACTCCGACGGCACCGAGCAGTCCGATTACCGCCGCGAGTGGCGCCCCGGACTTCACTCCGGGGTCGTCGAAACGCGCCTGCGACGTAGTTCCAGGTGTTGTGGACACTCGATCGACGGTAGTGCCTGAATGGACCGGTGATCCGGTTGTGACACGCGTGATCACGAAACGAGATGATTCGTCCGTTTTGCCCGGATCGACATATTCCCAGGTCAAGCTGTGAGGCACGTCACATAATCGGACAGGTTTCCGCTACGGCTTGCGCCCATCGCAATCATTTCGTTACCGTCAGTCGGTCTAAGTCACGGGCTGATCACGAACTCGAGGAGAGAACCGGCATATGCATCACCGCAGCCAGTTCACCGCTAGTAGGTTCTCGAACTCAGCTCCAGACGAGGTCACGACCACTTATCCAACGCACTCGGCCAGGCGTTACACCGAGACCAAAAGTTCTGAGATCTCTACCGATATGTTCACTCGAAATTCATCCTCCACGTCGTCAGATTCCGACTCTCACCAGTTCGTCGAGTCCGACGTGATCAGCACCCCCACTTACGCTTCCTCCGCACCGACAGTCGATGTCGAATCTCCGGTTCGCCGCAGCGGTGCTCACCGACTCCCCACCCCTCCCTCCGCTCTCAAGGGCCGCGCCGCCGTTCTGGCAGTTGCAGCCGGCGCGGTTGTCGCCGCGGGCCAGGCAGTTGTCAACGACGGTTCCTCTTCTGCCGCCGACCACTCGGAAGTTGCACTCGCCAACGAGTCCTCCGCGATCGGTACCACCGCAGAACCGCAGGCCGCTCAGTTCGCTCCGGCCACCTCCACGGCAGCCACCACCGAGGCCGACGCTCCGCAGGTCCTCAACGTCGCAGCGCCGACCGACCTCTCCCAGTTCAGCAACCTGCTTGCCAAGGGCCAGCGTTTCAGTGACGAGCGCGCAGCACGCGAAGCCGCTGCCCGTCGCCCGCTGTTCGTCCTGCCGGCAGTTGGCACGTTCACGTCCAATTTCGGCACCCGCTGGGGCACCCTGCACGCCGGCGTCGACATCGCCGCCCCGATCGGGACGCCCATCGTCGCCGTCGCCGACGGCAAGGTCATCGATTCAGGTCCGGCTTCCGGGTTCGGCATGTGGGTACGCCTACAGCACGCAGACGGAACGATCACCGTCTACGGCCACATCGACACGTCCACCGTCACGGTCGGTCAGCAGGTCATGGCCGGCGACCAGATCGCCACTGTCGGCAACCGCGGCTTCTCCACCGGCCCGCACCTTCACTTCGAGGTTCATCTCGCCGGCGAGAACAAGATCGATCCCCTCCCCTGGCTCGCCTCACGCGGCATCAGCCTCGGCGTCGAGCAGGACTGATCGCAAGCCCAACGCTTCTGATGAAAAACTTCCGGCCCGTACCTTTCCAGGTACGGGCCGGAAGTTTTTGCCTGTCTTCTACAGCTTGACCATCGGCACACCGCCGATGAGCATCAACCGCACCTTGCCCGCGCTACCGAAGTCGATGGTGACCGTCGCGGTGGGGCCAGTGCCCTTGGTTTCCAACACGGTGCCCAGACCGTACTTGTCGTGACTGACGCGGTCACCCGTGGCGAGGACCAGAACGTTGTTGCGGCCACGCGCGGCACCGAAACTGGGAGTCGACGCGGCCTTGCCGGACCCTCCCCCGTAGTTCTGCCCGCCGCCGTATCCCTGGCCGCCCTGGCTGCCGTAGCGGCTTCCGCTGCCGTAACCCGGCCTGCCGCTTCCGAATCCGCCACCGGTGCCCGGATCCTCACGGCGCCAGTTGATCAGGTCCTCCGGGATCTCCTGGATGAACCGCGACGCCGGGTTCTGGATCGGTTGCCCCCACGCCGAACGCATGATCGCGCGCGTCAGGTACAGGCGCTGCCTGGCACGGGTGATGCCGACGTAAGCAAGTCGACTCTCTTCGGACAGCTCCGCCGGATCGCCGAGGGCGCGCATGTGCGGGAACTGCCCGTCCTCCCAACCGGTGACGAAGACGACCGGGAACTCGAGGCCCTTGGCGGTGTGAAGCGTCATCATGGTCACGACGCCGTCGTCGGAGTCCGGCAGTTGATCGGCGTCGGCGACAAGCGATACCCGTTCGAGGAAGGCGGCAAGCGAACCCGGATCGGGTTCACCTTCACGCATTGCTGCGGTTTCCTCGTCGTCCGGATCGATCAGCCCGGCCGCGTTTCGCGCGTCGGAACTGAATTCCCTTGCCACGCTGACGAGTTCGTTCAAGTTGTCGAGTCGCGCGCCATCCTGCGGATCGCTGCTCGCCGCAAGCTCGGCGCGGTAGCCGGTGCGCTCGAGCACCGCCTCGGCAACCTCACCGATGTCACCGAGCTCGAACGGTTCGTCCTCGTCGGCGGCCGCTGTCGGTAGCAGGGCCCGCAGCCCGTCCATCATCTCGAGGAACGACGCGATGGCCTTCTGTGACCGCGTATTGAGCAGCGCCACTTTGCCTTCCGCGCCGTCACGGAGAGCGGCGGCGAAGCTGATGTTGCGATGCTCGGAGTGCACGGCGACGCAGGCTTCGGCTCGATCACCGATACCGCGTCGGGGCGTGTTGAGAATGCGTCGCAGGCTCACGGTGTCGTCCTCGTTGGCGAGGACGCGCAGATACGCGACGATGTCCCGAACTTCCTTGCGCTCGTAGAAGCGAACGCCGCCGACCACCTTGTACGGCACTCCGAGTCGAATGAAGATCTCCTCGAGCGCGCGCGAGGAGTTGTTGGTCCGGTAGAACACCGCGATGTCGGCGAACTTGGTCTCGCCCTGGTCCACCAGCCGATCGATCTCCGAGGCGACAAACGATGCTTCGTCGTGCTCGTTGTCTGCAACGTAGCCGACGATCAGTTCGCCTTCACCCGAATCGGTCCACAGACGCTTTTCTCGTCGACCGGTGTTCTTGGAAATCACGGAGTTGGCCGCAGACAGAATGTTCTGCGTCGAACGGTAGTTCTGTTCGAGAAGGATGGTCCGAGCATCCGGGTAGTCGCGTTCGAACTCTTCGATGTTGCGGATAGTGGCTCCGCGGAATGCGTAGATCGACTGATCGGCGTCACCGACGACGCACAGTTCGGCCGGGGCAACGGCGTGGTCGGACTCGCCGGCTCCACCGACCAGTTCACGCACAAGCATGTATTGCGCGTGGTTGGTGTCCTGGTACTCGTCGACGAGCACGTGACGGAAGCGGCGGCGGTAGTACTCGGCGATCTGTGGAAACGCCTGAAGAAGCGCGACGGTCTCACCGATGAGATCGTCGAAGTCGAGTGCGTTCGCCGCACGCAGCCGCTGTTGGTAGTGGCCGTAGACCTTGGCGATCAGTCGCGGAAGTTCGGCCGGATCCTGATCGGCTGCGACAACCGCCTCTTCCGGTCCGACGAGTTCGTTCTTCAGGTTGGAGATGTGAGTGGCGAGAAGGCGCGCGGAGAATCGTTTGGTGTCGAGCTCGAGGTCCTTCGAGATCATCGTCAGCAGTCGACGCGAATCGTCGGAATCGTAGATCGAGAAATTCGAGTTCAAACCGGGCAGGAGCGCCGCCTGTGCTCGCAGGATCCGCACGCAACTGGAGTGGAACGTCGATACCCACATGGCGTTGGCACGCGGTCCGACAAGAGCTGCCACACGCTCGCGCATCTCGGCCGCAGCCTTGTTGGTGAACGTGATGGCCAGGATCTGACCGGGGGTGACACCCCGTTCGGCCAACAGATAGGCGATGCGACGCGTCAGCACTGCAGTCTTGCCCGAGCCGGCGCCCGCGACTATCAGCAACGGCGAACCGGCATGGACCACGGCCTCGCGCTGTTGCGGGTTGAGACCCTCGAGGAGGGCGTCCGAACCCGCGTCGTGTCCCCGCGCGCCGCCCCCGTCGTGCTGGGAATGTCCGTCGTGCTCACCGAGTGCTGGGTACGTGTTCATCGCCTGTCCACGCTACCGGCGTCCACCGACACGGTCGTCAGTGCGTCCACCTGCTGGTAGAGGCACTTGGATTACCTGTGTCGAGCATGGCAAACTGGACGCTATGTTCAGCATTTCCGTTCGCGACAACACGGCCGACCCCGTCGGCCCGCTGTGGCGTTACTTTACGTGCCCCGGACCTCGGTGCACGTGATCTGAACAGCTCACCCGCCCCTGGTCCGAATCGGATCCGGGGCATTTTCGTCAGTGTGCCTGGATCGGTAACGACCCGAGCCGAGACCACGATCCACGCAGTAGGAAGAGGAGACGAATAGCAATGAGCACCCAGGCTGCAGCCCCCCATGGAAATACTGTCGATACTGTAAAAACTGCTCCGACAGACGTCGAGATCCCCCAGAGTGAGGCGGAGATCGACGAACTACGGAAAGAAATCGACCGTCTCGACGCCGAGATCCTCGCGGCCATCAAACGCCGCTCCGAGGTCTCCCAGATCATCGGCCGTACCCGGATGGCATCGGGTGGTCCGCGTCTGGTGCACAGCCGCGAGATGAAGGTCCTAGAACGATTCAACGAGCTGGGCCAGGAAGGCCACACTCTCGCGATGCTGCTCCTGCGCCTGGGCCGCGGACGCCTGGGCCACTAGCGCACACCCAGATCACTTGCGAACGGCCACATCGGATGCCTCTGGCAGTCCCGATGTGGCCGTTCGCGTGTGTATCAGCTCTCGAGCGCGATGTACTTCGTGTTCAGGTATTCCTCGATCCCCTCGGTCCCGCCCTCGCGGCCGAATCCGGATTCCTTCACGCCACCGAACGGCGCTGCCGCGTCCGAGATCACTCCGCGGTTGACGCCGATCATTCCTGATTCCAGTGCGTCGGAAACCCGAAGCGCACGGTCGAGATCCCTCGTGAAGATGTACGCGGCCAGTCCGAACTCGGTGTCGTTGGCGGCTGCGATTCCCTCGGCTTCGGTGTCGAAGCCGGTGATCGCGGCGACGGGTCCGAACACCTCTTCTTTCAGAATCCGCGCGCTGGCCGGAACGTCTGCCAACACCGTGGCTGGATAGAAGTACCCTTCACCACCCGGCGCTTCGCCGCCCAGTCGCACCTTCGCCCCGGCATCCACCGCATCTGCAACCAACTCCGCGACCGTGTCGAGCTGGTTCTGGTTGATCAGCGGCCCGAGCTTCGTCTCCGGGTCGGTACCGGGTCCCATCGTGAAAGTCGCCATCTTCTCGGTCAGCTTGGTCGTGAACTCTTCACGCACGGCGTTGGCGACGTGGAACCGGTTGGCGGCGGTGCATGCTTCGCCACCGTTGCGAAGCTTCGCCAGTACCGCGCCCTCGACTGCCTTGTCGACGTCCGCGTCGTCGAACACCACGAAGGGTGCGTTGCCACCCAATTCCATCGACGTGCGGAGCAATCGCTTCGCGGACTTCTCCACCAGCATCTTGCCGACGCCGGTGGACCCGGTGAAGGTGAGCTTGCGCAGTCGAGGGTCGTCGATGAGAGGGCCGGTCACTTCACCGGATTTCGATGTCGGCAACACCGAGAGGACTCCGTCGGGCAACCCGGCTTCGGCCATGAGCTGAGCAAGCAACAACATCGTCAACGGGGTCTCCGAGGCGGGCTTGACGATGATCGTGCAGCCGGCGGCCAACGCCGGGCCGATCTTGCGGGTACCCATCGCCAACGGGAAATTCCAGGGAGTGATGGCCAGACACGGTCCGACCGGCGCCTTGGTGACAAGGATCCGGCCGTTGCCCGCCGGCGCCGGCGTGTAGCGCCCGCCGATGCGAACGGCCTCCTCGCTGAACCACCGGAAGAACTCCGCCCCGTACTTCACCTCGGCGCGACTTTCGGCGAGTGCCTTGCCCATTTCGAGGGTCATCAGCAGCGCCACGTCCTCGGCTCGCTCGGTGATCTTCTCGAAGACGGCTCGCAGGATTTCACCACGCTCGCGCGCAGGTGTGCTCGCCCACTTCGACGAGACGGCGACGGCTTCGTCGAGAGCGCGCAGCGCGTCCGCGGGGCTCGCATCGGCGACATCGGTCAACGATTTCCCGGTCGCCGGATCCGCCACCGGGAAGGTCGCGTTGTTCTCCGCGGGCACGAACCGACCGCCGACGAACAACTGGGTGGGAACTGATCGAATGAATTCGAATGTGTCCATGGGTTCCATGATGCTCGTCGGAGCCGCGTCCGTCTGCCCGCGAGCGAGACTCACGCGGAAGTTTCCAGCTTGTGCCACTAAAGTCGATGATCGTGAGCACTGACATCACCGGAACCTCAGCCTGGCAGAAACTGCGCGCTCATTACGCCGACATCGAAGGCGTTCACCTGCGAGAACTCTTCCAGGACGATCCAGCCCGCGGGCGAGAGCTGACGATCGACGCCGGTGATCTTCACATCGACTACAGCAAGCATCGCGTCAGCCGCGAGACTCTCGCGCTGCTCGTCGACCTGGCCCGCGAGGCCGGCGTCGAGGCACGACGCGACGCGATGTTCGCGGGCGATCACATCAACACTTCCGAAGACCGCGCCGTACTGCACACAGCGCTGCGTCTGCCCAAGGATTCTGCTCTGACCGTCGACGGTCAAGACGTCGTCGCGGACGTTCACGAAGTTCTGGACGCGATGGGCGCTTTTGCCGATCGTGTGCGCAGCGGCGAGTGGACCGGAGCTACCGGCAAGCGCATCCGCACCATCGTCAACATCGGCATCGGCGGTTCCGACCTCGGGCCGGTGATGGTCTACCGCGCACTAC
>NZ_LVCT01000044.1:0-17695 GCF_001647205.1 Rhodococcus sp. EPR-134 | reverse complement strand
GCTCTTCATCGTCGCATCCAAGACGTTCTCCACCCTCGAGACCCTCACCAACGCGACAGCGGCAAAGCGTTGGCTGTTCGCCGGTCTGGGCAGCGAAGACGTCTCGGCCGTAGCCAAGCATTTCGTCGCAGTCTCCACCCACGGTGACCGTGTGGCGGAGTTCGGCATCGACACCGCGAACATGTTCGGGTTCTGGGATTGGGTCGGCGGGCGCTACTCCGTCGACTCGGCGATCGGCTTGTCGGTCATGTGTGCCGTCGGACCCGTTCGCTTTGCGGAGTTCCTCGACGGTTTCCACCAGATCGACACGCACTTCCGAAACCAACCGCTCGAGCAGAACGCGCCGGTCCTCCTCGGCCTCATCGGGCTCTGGTATTCCAACTTCTTCGGCGCACAGTCCCGCGCAGTGCTGCCCTACTCCAACGACTTGCTGCGCTTTCCCGCCTACCTGCAGCAGCTGACCATGGAATCCAACGGCAAATCGGTTCGCGCCGACGGCTCACCGGTGACCACGTCCACCGGTGAGATCTTCTGGGGCGAGCCCGGAACCAACGGCCAACACGCCTTCTACCAACTCCTGCATCAGGGCACCTGGCTGGTGCCTGCCGATTTCATCGGGTTCGCGGAATCCACCGACGATCTGCCTACTGCGGACGGCACGGGATCAATGCACGATCTGCTCATGAGTAACTTCTTCGCTCAGACAAAGGTTCTCGCGTTCGGCAAGACTGCCGAAGAAATCGCGTCAGAGGGCACTGCTCCGGAGCTGGTGCCACACAAGGTGATGCCAGGCAACCGACCGTCGAGCACTATCTTGGCGAAGGAGCTGACCCCCTCGGTCGTCGGTCAGCTGATCGCACTTTACGAGCACCAGGTATTTGTCGAAGGTGCTGTCTGGGGTGTCAATCCGTTCGATCAGTGGGGCGTCGAACTCGGCAAGACACAAGCCATGGAACTGGGGCCTGCGCTCTCTTCCGAAGCAGCACCCGGCGACCTCGGCGACACATCCACAGATGCTCTGGTGCAGTGGTACCGCAGAGAGCGCGGACGGGCCTGACTCACGCGGCGGCCGGGCCGAACCAACTTTCCGTTGTGTACACGCGTCCGGATCGGTCGACGAGCCGAGCGCGAAGCTCTTGCTGTTCAACCCATTTGATGGCGCTTATCCCCCGGATCAACGCAGCCTCGCTCGCGGCGTACGCCCACACCGCGTCGTCAGCAATCACCGAGACCTGTGCCCATTCCGTGGAGGGCCGCTCCTGGTTCGGCTCCCAGGAGGGCAGCTCCAGCGCCCGCGCCGTCGCCATCGCGGTTCCGTTGATCAGTTCGACTTCTTCGCTGTCCGGCACCGGAATCTGCCAGCCACCAGCCGGTGCATGGCCGGCCGTGGCGATCACGTCGCCGATCCGCACAGCAACACCGCATTGTAATTCGGCGGCGACGATCTGCGCGGCGCGATCGACGGTGTCGGCCTTGGCAACTCCGGTGATGTCGAACGACGCACCCCAGGGCGCGTACACCACGTCTCCGTCGAGCTGTACGTCCTCGAACGTCGGGGTCGGGTGCACCGGAGGGATGGATTCGTCCTCGGAGTAGTTGTCGGCAAGCGGATTGACTGCACCGCCGGTCATACGGGCAGCCCACAGCGCCGACCGCAGCAGAGCCGACATACGTCGTGTCACTTTGACCGGAGTTCCCTGAGCGAGGTTGACGGCGTGAATCTCGGCGTCTCCCCGGCGAAGGTCGCAGACCGCTTCGGTTTCGTCGATGGCAGCTGCGATCAACGCGTGCGCAGTAGGCAGCGCAGCGCCCTCGGTGACGTCCACCTCCACGGCGGAATCCCACATCGCCCACTTCTCGACACTGACCATGTCAGTCCTGCCCTTCGAACACACTGTGTTGTAACCAGTATGCGCCGGTCAGCAACCCCCGTGCCATAAAGCGCTTCCGAGGCCGAGGCACACATGCCGCAGGTTGAAGCAGCGCACGGCGGGACTGGATGGTAGATCTGTGCGACAGAATTGCCGCCCGGACTGTCGCCCTCCGTGTGCAAGACGTGTAATCCTCCACATGGTTCTGACATGCACCTGACTGCGACGACGTCGACTACTACTGGCGCAGCGGGCAATTCCGATCCGAAAGACGCAGAGTCGACGCTCGACATGTCTGGCCGGCCGGCTGCGCTTCGAGCCCGGTCCGCCGCAGCAACACGCCCGGGCGGCGCTGATGTCACCGCATGAACCTTATGTCACCGCATGAAAAAGTGGGGACCGACGAGAAGCACTGTGTTCCAACGTCGATGACATACCAATCGGCCGCTTTCAATGCGCGTCACTTTCGCAGGTGGACACACCTGAGCGCTCACTCTCGAGTGCAGCAAAATACGGGCCCACCACTGCGCGCGAGCGTCGAGCAGAGCACCGAGAAGAAGTCCCGAACACGCGGCGCGCCAACCGCCGGCACGACGACGCCCGGTGTCCGGCGGCAGCGCTTCGCACGTTACAGACCGAGCAGGAATGCATCGACACAAAATGGATAGGACCGGCTGAAAGAACCTGCAGCACAATGGCGTAACCACCACCGTTCGGCTTATACGCTACCGCCGTACACCTTGGCAAAACGAACGGTCAGTACGCGGCGAAAATCACATACTTTACAAAGTCTTTGGAATTTTTCTGCGCCAAATATCCGCAGGTGAAAGGACTTTCGACCAGAGTCCAGAATAACCGTGTCGTCTACTATGTGAAAACTGCGAAGTAGCTGTGACGCTGGGTCACGCTCGAGGGAGGAATTGTGACCGATTCATTCAAGGACCGTTTGAACGCCTTGTACCCGGCCACAGCACCGAGACTCACCAACGCACAAGTTGTGGAAGCCCTTTCGCAACGTGGATGCAAGATTTCGACACCGTACCTCTCGCAACTCCGGAGCGGTGTGCGCACGAATCCATCGGAGCAAGTCGTTTTGGCATTGGCCGATTACTTCGGCGTGGCAGCAGAGTACTTCTTCGGCCCGACACCTCGCCAAGATCCCGAACTGATTCCGGAAGAAGACCGTTCGGTTGTCGAGGAGTTCCACGACAGCGAATTACGTTCTCTGGCCATAAAAGCGGTCGATCTCTCCCCTGAATCGCAGGACTTGCTCTCATCGATTGCGGAGAAACTTCGCTCGTCCGAAGGACTCCCGGCCGTCCCTCCGGATTGCAGCACCTACACCCCACCGTTCACTCGCGACTAGTCCGGAGCGAAGATCAGCGAGTCAGATCAGCGAGTCAAGCGGCCCAATAGTGCCGAAGCGGTGATGATTCCGAGCAGCGCGGCCCCGATCAGCACGCCGAAGTCGACGAGGTAGTCGGTCGGCATTCCGATCAGCAGACCGCGCAGCGCTGACACCTCGTAACTCAGCGGATTGATGCGACTGAGCCACTGAACCCACGTCGGCATGAGTTCGACCGGGTACAGAGCGTTGGACGCGAAGAACAACGGCATGGTGATCGCCTGGCCGATGCCCATCAATCGATCTCGTTTGAGCACGATCCCCGCGATCGCAACCGACAGACAGGCGAAGAACGCCGAGCCGAGGACAACGACAGCCACGACGCCGAGCAGCTTGATCGGGTTCCACGTCATGCTCACGCCCAGCAGCGCCGCTACAACGACTACGACCACGGCCTGGGCGACCGCACGGATACCGGCTGCAAATGCCTTTCCGGTGACCAGCGCGGCTCGTGGCGTCGGCGTCACCATGAGTTTGGTGAGGACTCCCGCGTCACGCTCCCAGATGATCTGGATTCCGTAGAAGATCGCAACAAAAAGCGCGGACTGCGCAATGATGCCCGGCGCGAGAAACCCGAGATACGGTACGTCGCCAGTCGGGATCGCTCGGATATGACTGAACGTCTGACCGAAGATCACCAACCAGAGGATCGGCTGGATTGCGCGCGTGACCAATTCAGATCGGTCGTGCCGCAACTTCTGAACTTCCACGAGGCAGAATGTTGAAATTCTCGAGAGCAATCGAGCAAGACTGTTGGTAGTGGGATCAGCCCAAGCGGCGCGCTGTGCGACGGGCACTGCGGACATCGTGGAGACCTCCTGACTTGCCGCCAGTGAGGTCGTCGCCGGTGTAGTGACGGAACACGTCTTCGAGAGTGGCCTCCGGCCCCAGTTCGGCGGCCAACGCGCTCGGCTCGCCCACTGCACGAAGTTCACCGTGATGCATCAACGCAACACGATCACACAACTCCTCGGCTTCTTCCATGTAGTGCGTCGTGAGCAGGACGGTCATGCCGTATCGCTTCTGCATCTCCGCCACTCGCTTCCAGACGGATTCGCGGGCAATGGGATCCAACCCCACCGTCGGTTCGTCGAGCACCAGCAGCGACGGTCGGTTCACCAGTGCCTGCGCAAGTTCGAGCCGTCGCACCATACCGCCGGAGAAGCTCGACGCGAGACGCTCACCTGAATCGAGCAGATCCACCATCTCGAGCGCCTGGTCGACGCGCTCGCGTCGTTCGGACCGCGGAACGTCGTACAGGCGCGCGAACCAGGTCACGTTCTCGCGTGCGGTCAATGCGCTTTCGATCGAGAGCTGTTGTGGCACGTACCCGAGGTAGCGCCGAATGGTCATCGCTTCGCTGCGAACGGAGCGACCGAGAATTCGAATGTCACCCTCTTGCAGAGGAAGTAACGTGTTGAGCAATCTGATCGTCGTCGTCTTTCCTGCACCGTTGGGACCGAGCAGGCCGAAGCATTCCCCCGCGTTGACGACCAGACTCAGGTTGTCCACCGCCCGATGACCGCCGAACTTGTATGTGACCGAGTCGATCTCGACCGCGGGTGCGTCAGGGTCAGGCATGTGCACTGCTCGGCTCCTCCACCACTGCGTCAGCATCTCACTGCCCCCCGCCTTCCGATCCGGCTGCTGCCAGAGCGCTCGCCAATCGAGACAGGGCCGGTAGAGCAGCCTCGATACTTGCCCTGTCCTCTGCGGTCAGAGTCGACAATGCCTGACCGACAATCACACTCCGGCGATCACGCCACACCTCGACGCGGGCGCGCGCCTCGTCCGCGAGCACCAATCGCGCGACGCGGCGGTCGGCCTCGTCGGCAACGCGTTCGATCACTCCATCGTCGACGAGCTGCCGCACCAAGGTGGACACCGTGTTTGCCGCGACACCCAATCGCCCGGCAGCCTCGGCCACCGACAGACCCGGGTTGCGTCGTAGCAGCCTGACGAGTTCGATCTGGGCGCCGGCGAGCGGTCGTTCCGCAAACGGCCGCCCCGACGCCTTCCTCGTGCCCCGGCGCAATTGTCCGAGCGTCTCCAGGACGTCATCCGCAAGATTTGCTCCGCTTCCATCCACAACCTCACAATAGCTCTGTAACAGAGCTATTGTCGAGGAATCCGGACGCCCGGCGTTTTCAGCTCGTCCGCAACGGGTATCCCCGATTGCTTGTCCCGAGCACTCCCGCCCAGAACGGAGACGTCATGCGCAGACAGTGGTTGTTCGCGACGGTTGCGAGTACCGCCCTGATCCTCACCGGTTGCTCGCCCGACGCCCTCGATTCCGGGGACAGCGCGGACAACGTCACTGCCATTGCGACGTCGCTGTCGCCACCCGCCGCCGCTGATGCACCCCTGCTGAAGACCGCCGACTCCCCACTCGGGACGATCGCCGTCGACGGCGAAGGCATGACCGTCTACGTCTACAACCCGGACGAGGAGAACTCACAAGCCGGGTCGTGCGACGAAGCGTGCCTGCGTTACTGGCCGGCGGTCACCTCGGTCACGGATTCGCCGATCGTCGAAGGAATCGACGCCGTCATCGACACTGTCGACGGGCCTGAAGGATCTTTCCAGATCACCGTCAACGGCAAGCCCGTCTATCGGTACCTCGACGACAAGGTTCCCGGAGACATGCTCGGACAGAGCGTCGGCAGCCTGTGGTGGATGATCGACGCCGCCGGAAACCCCGTGTTCAAGACCGAGTAACCCTCAGTTGTACGGCTGCCGAGCGGTTTCGGTGTCGCCGTACGTGATTGCCCGTTCCCGACGCGTCTTCGACGCCAGGGTTGCGCCCCAGTTCAGCACCGTGCTGGCGCGATTGCGGAACCCCGCGAGGAACGCGATGTGGATGATTCCCCATGACACCCATCCGATGAACCCGGACAACTGGACCGGCCCTGCCTGAAGCAACGCGTGGCGTCGCGAAATGTAGGCCGCGGTTCCAAGATCGCGGTACTTGAACGGTTTTCGGCTGGGCACTCCGTTTTCCACGGTTGCAGCGATCCGGGCACCGGCGTGCCGACCACCCTGCATCGCGACCTCGGCCACCCCGGCAAGTTTGTCTCGCGACATGAGGTCGCCCACCACGTAGACGTTCGGGTGGCCGGGAACGGTCAGATCGGCTTCCACCTCGATGCGGCCACCGCCGACCTGCTTCACACCCAGCGCCGTGGCCAGTGCCTCGGCGAACGGCACTGCTTCGACGCCCGCGGTCCACAGAATCGTGCGGGTCTCGTACTGCCGCTTCTCTTTTGTCTTCTTGTCCGTCGTCTCGATGCTGGTCTCGCACACGTCGGTGACGTGCACGCCGAGGTGAGTCTCGACGCCGATCCCGTCGAGAGTACGTTTGGCGGCGGCCGAGAGCTTGCGACTGAACGAAGGGAGCACCCGATCGTCGCCGTGGAAGAGCAGTACCCTTGCCTCGTCAGGGTCGATGGACCGGAACTCGTTGGTGAGCGCGTGCATCGCCAATTCGCGGATCTGTCCGGCTAATTCGACGCCGGTGGGTCCGCCGCCCGCCACGGCGAATGTCAGCCACGGTCGACGTTCTTCCGCAGTCGGGAGCGATTCGGCCATCTCGAACGCAGCAATGAGACTGCGCCTGATCGCCAAAGCGTCGTCGAGGGTTTTCATGCCGGGCGCCCATTTGATGAACTCGTCCTGGCCGTGGTAGGACTGGCGCATTCCAGCCGCCACGATCAGGTAGTCGTACGGCAATTCGAAGGTCGACCCGTCGAAGCGACTGGCAGTCAGTATCCCGGCGTCGGCGTCCACCGACTTGGCCTCGCCCAGAACGACGTTCGTGTTCTTGTTGTCCTCGAGCAGATGTCGCAGCGGACTTGCGATCTGCCCTTCGGAGAGCAGACCCGTGGCGCACTGGTAGAGCAGGGGCTGGAAGACGTGGCTGGTCCCTCGGTCGATCAGAACCACCTCGACGTCAGCCTTCTTGAGTCGTCTCGCTGCATACAGTCCACCGAAGCCGCCACCGACGATCACTACCCGGGGCTTACCGTTCGAGATGTGGATGCTCATCAGACAAACCTCGCTGTCACGGAGTTGGGCAGGAATCGTAGGGCCGCATCTATCCCTTGCCACTTGAGGCCGGGTAGCGCCGCTCGGGTGGTTTCCTTCTCGATAGCGTCGACCATGGCACTGACGCCTTCGTCCAGACTGGCCATGAGCGCAGCGTCGTCGCCGGCGCCGGCGGACATGTCGGTCTTGATGAAGCCCGGCAGCAGCGTGGTGACCCGAATAGGTGTGCGCGCCAACTCGATACTGAGCGCCTCACCCAGCGCCGCTACTCCCGCCTTGCTCGCCGAATAGGCCGCTTTTGGCCCGGGTAGCCCCCGATCCGCGCTTATCGAGGACACGAGAACCAGGTGTCCGGAGTCCTGCGCGCGGAAGATCTCGAGCGCAGCTTCACACTGCGACAGCGCGCCGACAAAATTCGTCTGCGCTGTTGCAAGATTCGCGTGCGCTTTTCCGGTTCCGATCTTGGCGCCCTTGCCGAGCCCGGCGTTCACGATCACCCGGTCCAGGCCACCCAACTCGTCGCGCAGCTCACCGAAAACCCGGACGACGGAATCGTGTTCGGTCACATCGAGTTCGCGCACTGCGACGCTGATCGACGGGTACTGCGCCACCAGCTCCCCACGCAGCGTGTCGAGACGATCCGTCCGCCGGGCACACAACGCGAGGTCGCGACCGGCCGCGGCGAATCTCCTGGCCATCTCCTCACCCAGACCCGAACTGGCACCGGTGATCAAAATCTTCTGCCGCGTCATGGGTGCAACTGTAACCATCATCGAGTTCTCGTACCCGGCGGTAACCGAGCGAACTCGGACCGATCCGACATACCGTGGAGCAATGACCGACGAATTCGATGTCATCGTGATCGGCGGTGGACCCGCCGGCGAGAACGCCGCCGCATACGCCATCGCCGGAAGTAATCGCACCGCCGCAATCGTGGAACACGAACTGGTCGGCGGTGAATGCTCGTATTGGGCCTGTATGCCCAGCAAGGCACTACTGCGCCCGGGGCAGGTCCTCGAGGCGGCCGACGCCTTGCCCGGGATCCCGGCCGGACCGCTGGACGTCGATGCCGTTCTGAAACGGCGCGACTCGTTCACCCACAACCACGACGACTCGTCCCAGGTCGACTGGGCAACCTCCGCGGGCATCACCGTGATCAAAGGCCACGGGGTCATCGACGGCGAGCGAGCAGTGACCGTCGACGGGACCCGTAAGCTCCGTGCCCGCCGTGCCGTCGTACTCGCCACGGGAACGACCGCCACCGTCCCGAAGACACCGGGATTGCGCGAGGCACTCCCGTGGACCTCGCGCGACGCCACCAACCTGCACGAGGTTCCGTCGCGAGTGGCGGTCATCGGCGGCGGAGTGGTCGCAACTGAGTGCGCAACGTGGTTGTCGTCGTTCGGCGCTCACGTGACGTTGCTCGTGAGGGGCGATGCTCTGTTGAAATCAGCAGAACCGTTTGCCGGAACGATGGTGGCCGAAGCACTCGGTGCCCGCGGTGTGGACGTTCGACTGAGCACTGCCGTCAACTCGGTCTCACGCCCCGATGCCAAGGACACCGGCGAAGGTCACATCCACGGTGGACCCGTCAGCATCGAGACATCGTCCGGCGTGATCGAAGTCGACGAGGTCATCGTCGCGGCGGGCCGCGGGCCGACATCTGCCGATCTCGGCTTGTCCGTCATCGGCCTCGAGGACGGCAAGTACGTCACCACTGACGATCACCTCTGTGCCCAAGGTGAGTGGCTCTACGCCGTCGGCGACATCAACGGTCGTTCTCCCCTCACCCACATGGGCAAGTATCAGGCGAGAGTCTGCGGAGACGTCATCGCCGCGCGGGCCGAGAGCCGCGGACTCAGGGGACCTCGGTACACGGCGTCGGCGGACAACGGACAGGTCCCCCAGGTGGTGTTCACCTCACCCGAAATCGCCTGGGTGGGACGCACCGAGAAGAAAGCTCGCGACGACGGCTACGACGTCGAAGTCGTGGAGATCGAACTCGCCGTCGCGGGATCTTCGCTGCTGCGCGACGACTACTCGGGGCGCGCGAAGTTGGTGATCGACAAGGCCACCGACGTGATCCTCGGCGCTACCTTCGCCGGGCCCGAAGTATCCGAGCTGGTGCATGCGGCGACAATCGCGGTCGTCGGCGCCGTACCACTGGAAACTCTCTGGCATGCGGTGCCCTCGTATCCGACGGTCAGTGAAGTCTGGCTTCGATTGCTGGAGGCTCGCCGCTGACGCGCTCCCGAAGTACGTATAGTCGCGACATGGCGTCCGACATACTTGTGACCACGGCCGACGGCACCCTGCGCGGCCGCCGGGTGGGAAAACTTCGTGCCTGGCGCGGAATTCCCTACGCCCGGCCGCCGGTCGGAACACTGCGTCTGACGCGACCCCAGCCGGTCACGCCGTGGACCGGAGAACGCGACGCGACCAGGTTCGGCGACGCGTCTGTCCAACACAAGAAGGGGCTGTTGCTCGCGCCCGGGAAGTACCAGCCGAGCAGCGAGGACTGCCTGACGCTCAACGTGCTCGCCCCCGCGAACACCGGCAATACTCCGCGTCCCGTCATGGTTTTCATCCACGGTGGGGCAAACACCATCGGGACCTCGGCCACCGGCTTGTACTCGGGCGTGTCCCTCGTCGAACGCGGCGACGTCGTCTACGTCTCGATCAACTACCGACTCGGCGCTCTGGGCTACCTCGATTTCACCCCGTTCTCAACATCCGAGCGCGTATTCGACTCCAACCTCGGACTGCGCGATCAGGTCGCGGCCCTGCAGTGGGTGCAACGCAACATCGCCGCCTTCGGTGGGGATCCTGAAAAAGTCACGATTTTCGGTGAATCCGCCGGAGCCACCGCCGTCACCACCCTGATGGCGACTCCGGCCGCCAAGGGACTCTTCGCCGGCGCTATCGCCGAGAGTTCGGCTCCGGATCTGGTCTCGAGCACGCAGCGATCGCATGCCTGGGGCGCGCGTTTCGTCGAGATCCTCAATTCCGGCCTACCACCCGCGAAGGCCCTGACCTCGGCGACAGCCGTCGAATTGGGCAGAGCCGGAAGCAGACTGGGCGCCGAGGTACTCGCGAACACACCTGGACTACATCCCTTCGGACCGGTCGTCGACGGCGACTTCCTCCCCCGCTCCCCCTTGGACGCATTCAAAGAAGGATCGGCACACCAGGTGCCGATGATCATCGGCACCAACAGACGGGAGGGGACGCTGTTCCCGAAGGTGCTCGACGCACTTCCGACCAACCCGTCGCGCATCGACACCATGTTTGCCCTCACCGATCCCGAGGCCGGGAAGCGCATCCTCGCAACCTATCCCGGCTACCCGGACGAGCAGTCCGCGATCGACGTCGGCGGAGACGTCACGTTCTGGCACCCGTCCGTGGAGTTGATGCAAGCGCACGCACAATCGGCGCCGACGTACGCCTACCGATTCGACTTCGCGCCGACGATGATGCGCTGGCTCGGCCTCGACGCCACACACGGATTCGAGATGTTTGCAGTCTTCGGCATCGGTGACACCCTTGTCGGGCGCGGCCTCACCCTTCCCGGCGGTCGACGCGGACTGCGCGCAGTCACCGAATCTGTTCAGGGACACTGGCTTCACTTCGCCGAGCACGGCTCGCCGCGCGGATCGTGGCCGCGCTACGAGGGGCAGGAGCGTCGGACCATGATCTTCGACGAGATCGTCCGCGTCGAGAACGATCCCAGACGTGAACAACGCTTGGCCTGGGCGGGATACAGCGGTTACCGTAGCCACGGCACCGACATCTCCCTACCGTGACGAGCCCCCTCGAGATCACTCTCGATTCCGGGGTCGTACGCGGGCGCCTCGATCGAGGACTGCGCACCTGGCGAGCAATCCCCTACGCGGCGGCCCCGACCGGTCCTCGGAGATTTCGCGCACCGCAGCCGGTCGAGGCTTGGAATGGTGTCCGCCCGGCGGAAGCATTCGGCTCTCCGTCTCCGCAGCGCAAGAGCAATTTCGACGAGAACTCACTCTTCGTCAATGTCGTGGCCCCGCAGGTACCGTCGGATTCGTTGCGACCGGTCATGGTTTTCATTCACGGCGGCGCGTACAACGGCGGGAATCCGTCGACGCCCATGTACCGCGGAACGAGCCTGGTCGAACGTGGCGACATCGTCTACGTCTCGATCCAATATCGTCTCGGCGCGTTGGGCTACCTCGATTTCAGTGAATATTCCACTGCGGAAAGATCATTCGAGACGAACCTCGGATTGCGCGATCAGATCGCCGCGATGACGTGGGTCCAACGCAACATCGCCGCTTTCGGCGGCGACCCGAACGCCGTCACCGTCTTCGGTGAATCGTCCGGCGCCAACGCGGTCACCACTCTGATGGCAACGCCGGCGGCACGAGGGCTGTTCGCCCGGGCCATCGCTCAAAGTCCGCCGGCTGCTTCGGCATACGGAAAAGAGCGAGCGCACCGTTGGGCACGCGAGTTCCTCGAGATCGCACAGGCTCCGGATACCGATCCGGGATCGTGGCTGCGCTCCGCTTCGGTGAAGGACCTGGTCGCTGCCGGCGAAGAACTTGCGCGCCGCGGCGCGGACGAAGAACCCGGAACGCGGGCATTTGCCCCCGTGGTGGGTGACGACGTCCTTCCCGAACACCCGCTCGACGTGTTCGCCGCCGGACGCGCCCACCCCGTTCCGCTGCTCGTCGGTTCGAATCTCCACGAGGGAAGAATCTTCCCGCGCGTTCTCGACATCTTGCCTACCGACCCGGTTCGGATCGAGAAGATGTTCTCCCACACCACCCCTGAAGTGAAAGCACGTGCGCTCGCGGCGTATCCCACGTATCCGCACCGGTTTGCTGCCGCAGATCTCGGCGGCGACATCACGTTCTGGGAGCCCGCGATACTCTGCGCACAGGGTCATTGCCAGGTAGCTCCTACCTACAGTTACCGCTACGATTTTGCGCCTCGCCTGCTCAGACTCGTCGGCATGGGCGCTACCCACGCCACCGAATTGCTTGCGGTCTTCGGGCGTTCGGATGCACTCACCGCGGCCTTGACCGCGGTCGGTGGGCGCCGCGGACTGACTGCGGTGACCTCCACCATGCAGCGCCACTGGATCCATTTCGCCCGCCACGGAGTGCCGGACCGGGATTGGCCCGCCTACTCCGTACCGGAGCGGCAAACAATGATCTTCGACGAGACGTCCCGAGTGGAGAACGACCCGATGGGTGAGCGTCGACGGGCTTGGATCGGCTACGAGCACAGGCGCTGAAGCCCGATCAGAAGAACTGACCTTTCACGAAACCTGCGAGTAGGACGGCAAATCCGCCCACCTCACCGAGGATCAGCAGAAACATCCCGAGGTGCAGGGGCGGACCGGCGGACTCGAACTGATTGTCGGTGTCCTTCATCGCACCGTGAGCGATGTAGCTGAATATCGCTGCGAGAAAGAAGAACACGACCACTGCGGCACTGGTCAGGTTGATCCACGTCGGCCACGCACTGAGTTCGACGAACACCGCGATCAGCAGCGTCGCAAACGAGTACATCAGGGCAGCGCGGTGTGCGATGTCGACATACGGATGGGCGAGGTGATTGTCCGAAGTGGCCATCTGTCGGTATTTCCAGATTCCCAGGCACAGGGAGAGAAGGAAGATCAGACCGGCCGCGAGAAGCGTCAGTGTCGTGTCGATCCCCAGCGTCATCTGCCCACCCCGCAGTGCGTTTCCAGCGAGTCACCGCTGGGTGATCCAGCCGAAGGCTTGTCGTAGACGACAACCAGCACCACCGCACGATCCGCCGACACCGACCGCATCCGGTGCGGCGTATTCGCGTCGAAGTACAAGCTGTCGCCGGCGTCGAGGTGCATCGTCTGCCCGGGGATTTCGAATTCTACGGATCCGGAATGCACGAACACGAACTCCTCTCCCGTGTGGTCCATGAACTTGGGACCCATCACCGAGGCCGGATGAACCACGAACGGCTGCATGGCCTTTCCGACCAGTGAGGGCGCGATCGGATCGTAGACGGAAGACTGCACGGAGTTGGCCGGGTCGATCACGCGGTCCTTCGCGCGCACGATCGTCATGGCATTTCCCTCCATACTGTCCGAGAACAGTTGCCCCACATCGGCATCGAGCACACGCGCAATCTTGAGTGCCACCGCGATCGACGGGGTACTGATACCCCGCTCGACCTTGGAGAGATAGCTCTTCGTCAGACCGGTCTGCTCGGCCAGGCCCTCGAGCGTCAGACCGGCGCGACGCCGATGTGTTCGCAAAAACGCTGCCATTCGGTTCCCCTCACGCGACTTTGTGTCATCACCCTACCAATACATTGACCTGCGGCGATCAGCGATGCAGGAATCGAGGGTTGCACATTTCCGTCCTATATGACACTTTGTGTCTTATAGGTGACTGAATGTCATTGAATTCCGGGTCCCGAGAAAGGCACACCCCATGACCGACACGATGCATGCGAGCAAGCAGGAACTCATGGCCACCGCCGAGACGAAGATGCTCACCGAAGTAACGACAGGTAGTTGGACTCTTCGACAGAAGATCGCACTGACCTGCCGGGCACTGTCGGACGCCGGCCACGACTCCGGCCTTGCCGGACAGATCTCCGCCCGCGGTGGGCAGCCAGGAACGTTTGTCACACAGCGACTCGGCCTCGGGTTCGACGAGATCACCGAGGACAACCTCCTGCTCGTCAACGAGGATCTCGAAGTCCTCGACGGGGAGGGCATGCCGAACCCCGCCAACAGGTTCCACAGTTGGATCTACCGCGCACGACCCGACGTCAACTGCATCGTCCACACACACCCACTACATGCGACGGCGCTGTCGATGCTCGAGATTCCCCTCGTCGTCTCCCAAATGGACATCGCGCCGCTCTACGACGACTGCGCATTTCTCGCCGACTGGCCCGGGGTTCCCGTGGGAAACGAGGAGGGCGAGATCATTTCGGCTGCACTCGGCGACAAGCGGGCAATTCTGCTCGCCCACCACGGCCAACTCGTCGTCGGCAACACGGTCGAAGAGGCATGCTCTCTCGGGCATCTGATCGAGCGAGCGGCCAGACTGCAGTTGCTGGCGATGGCTGCCGGAGACATCAAGCCGCTACCGCCTCGCCTGGCGAAGGAGGCACACGATTGGACACTGACTCCTCGGCGCAGCGAGGCGAACTTCGCTTACTACGCCCGTCGCGCTCTCCGCAATCATCCCGACACACTGACCAACTGACTTTTGTTTCCCACCAACAGAACTGAGAGCCTCATGAGCAGCACCATCAAGGGAATCGTCGCCTATCCCATCACCCCGTTCGACCGGGACACCGGAGCATTCGACCCCAAGCCGCTACACACGCTCCTCGACAGCATGATCAGCAGTGGTGTCGACGCGATAGCCCCACTCGGCAGTACCGGCGAGAGCGCCTATCTCGACGATGCAGAGTGGGAGACGGTCGCTCGGGAGACTGTCGACTACGTCGACCGCCGAGTCCCCACCGTCGTCGGAGTGTCGGATCTGACGACGGCGGGAGCACTCCGCCGAGCATCGATCGCGGCAGACGCCGGAGCCGACGCAATGATGATCCTCCCCACGTCGTACTGGCATCTGGGTGAGCAGGAGATTCGTGAACACGTCACCGCGGTGGCCGATTCCGTCGACATTCCCACGATGATCTACAACAATCCGGCCACCACCGGGATCGACATGTCGCCGGAGTTTCTCGTCGATCTCGTCTCCACCGTCGACGGCGTCACGATGATCAAGGAATCCACCGGCGACATCACCCGGATGAACCGCATCAACGAACTGAGCGGTGGCACGATCCCCTTCTTCAACGGCAGCAATCCTCTTGCACTGCAATCTTTCTCTGCCGGTGCAAGCGGATGGTGCACGGCAGCCCCGTGTCTGGCCCCCGAACAGGTGGTGCACTTCTGGCGTCTACTCGAATCCGGTGATCGGTCGGGTGCCGCCGCTGTGTTCGAACAGATCGAGCCGCTGCTGAAGGTCCTCGTCAGTCGCGGACTGCCGTCGACGGTCAAAGCCGGGTTGGAATCTCTCGGCGTCGACGCCGGCCTTCCCCGCCGGCCCCTGCTGTCCCTCGACGACAACACCAGGACAGCTTTGTCCGACGCTCTGTCGGTGGCTCGCGGTGTAATCGTCGCGTCGTGACCTGACGTGGGAGTGGGTTCCGGCAAGATGGGATGCACACCGACCGAAGGAGGGGCACCATGTCCGTAGATTCACGGTCTGCGAGGATCGCCGTCACCGGCGCGACCGGTCATATCGGCGGACTGGTGGCCCGGTCGTTGGCCGACGCCGGTGTCCCGCAGCGGCTGATCGCACGGTCGGTCAACCGATTACCGCAGCTCCCCGGTGCCGATTCGGCCGAGACCACGTACGGGGATCAGAAGCGCGCTCTCGCGGCTCTGGCCGGAATCGACACCCTCTTCATGGTCTCGGCGGCCGAAAGCGCAGATCGTCTGGATCAGCACCGCACCTTCATCGACGCCGCAGCGGAGGCCGGGGTCAGGCACATCGTGTACACGTCTTTCCTCGGCGCTGCTCCGGACGCGACGTTCACGCTCGCTCGCGATCACTGGGTCACCGAAGAACATATCCGCGCTTCCGGGCTCGCATTCACCTTCCTGCGCGACAGCTTCTACCTCGATTTCCTACCCGCTCTCGCCGGTGAAGACGGTGTGATCCGCGGACCCGCAGGGGACGGTCTCGTCGGCGCGGTAGCGCGCTCCGACATTGCTGCCGTCGCTGTGTCGGTTCTGCAGGATCTGGATTCTCATGTCGGACAGACGTACAGCCTGACCGGACGGGAGGCACTGACGCTCTCCGAGGCCGCGAGCATCATCACCGAAGTCACCGGCAAGCGAACCACGTACGTCGAGGAAACGCTCGAGGAAGCTTACGAATCGCGGGCGTCGTACAACGCACCCGCTTGGGAACTCGACGCATGGGTGTCGACGTACACCGCAATCGCGCAGGGTGAATTGGCGCTGATCACGGGCACCGTGGAGGACCTTGTCGGCCGGCCTGCGCTCACGCTGCGTGAATTCCTCACAGCAGAAACCGCCTGATGCCACCACGCAAAGCAACCACGGCACGCAAGGCTGCCGCAAAGAAGGCTGCACCGAAGAAGGCTGCACCCAAGAGGAACACGACCAGAAAGACCGCCCCGAAGAAGACTGTCGCAAAGAAGAGCTCACGCGCGACGATGCCGGATGTGCCGACTGCCGGCCCTGGTGAGAGAGTCTGGCTCCTCGACGTTCCCTTTCGGACGCCGGCGCCTGGTGCGCAATTCGTCAAGAAATGGAAGAGCTACGCGTGGGTCGGTACGGAGTTGCCCGTAGAACTCGCTCCATTCAAGGCACTCCCCTTCTCTTATCAGCAGTGGGTAGAGGACGACATCAATGACAGCACCGGTGAACGTCCCGTTGCTGCACCCAAAATTCCTCGGCCCGAGCAGGTTTCGGGGGCTGCAGCCGTCGTCGATGCCGCTCGCGCCGGCAAACGCGGGTTTCTGTTGGCAGACAATGCAGGCCTGGGTAAGACGCTGATCGCAGTGATGTCTGCCAAGACGATTGCCGAGGAGCGCGGCGAAACCAACATCCTCGTCCTCGTCGATCGACCCGCACAGATCACCATCCCGCATTGGCGCTATTCCATCGCCTCGGTGGGCGACGGTGGATTCCGCTGGTTGATCATGTCGCCTGACCAATTGAAGAAGCTGATCGCGCGAAACGGACGCCCCAAGTACACGTTCGGTGTGGTGATTGCCGACGAGGCCCAGCTGTACAGCAACGACACACAGCGCACGGCCGCATTCGAGAAGGTCGCGCGCTTTTCGAATGCTCACGAGCAAGCGCCGTTCGTCCTGTCCGTGACAGCAACACCGGGACACACGCCGGCCGATCAGCGTTACCTGGCACCGCTTTTCGCGCAGCTGCATTCAGAACCTTCGGAGTACTGGTCCGACCTGGGCGCCAGGCTGGTCGAGTCCGGCCTTCCGCTGGACAAGTCCTACGGGAAGTGGACGTGGAGCGCAGAGGCGAAGGAATCACCTGCGCTGCAATCTCGCGCGCTCGAGACCGTGCGTGGGTGGATGTCGAACAGCAAACCGCCCTTGATGATTCATCGACCGACTCCGTGGGGACCCGTTCCGCTCGACGGTATGCCGATCGACCTCACCCATGCCCAGCGCGCCGAGTACGAGACGAAGTGGGCCGAGTACGCCTACGAAATGGGATTGGCCCGCAAGAGTCGCAACATCGCGCGCGGCCGTGCGCTGGTTCTGCGCTACCGACAGAAAGCGGGCATGATCCGCGCCGAGTCGACGGCCCAGTGGGCGCAGG